>NZ_JBEPPA010000003.1:0-263529 GCF_040547075.1 Arthrobacter sp. UYCu512 | reverse complement strand
CACCTACGTGCGGAAAGACCCGGACCGGCAACCCACGAATGTCTTTGAACCCGGGGTTCCAGTCCTACGTCAGCCCGGCCACCACACTTCATATCTCTAATAGGTAGTGACCAGCCCGAGGTTGGTTGGCAGACTGCTTTCCGGGACCGCCGGGCGTGACTCCCTTCATATCTGACCCGCACTGCAGTGTCTTATAGACGACCTGTCCGCCCCTAAGGTCCCGGGAGCAGTCGGCCCACTCCGATGGCTTGATAGAAGGCTGTCCGCTCCGCCCACGATGGTGCTGCGTGACTCGTTAGAGATTTGCCTCAGGGTGATCCACCAGCTGGTTCCGACAGATCCATCAGGACAGGGGAGCAAGCAAATGACCATAGTCGCAGAACAATACACACACGTCGTCGGCGTGGACACACACGCAAGAACCCACACATTCTCAGTTCTCACTTCCACCACAGGCGCGGTGATCGGGACCGACACGTTTCCGGCCAGCGGGGCAGGTATGAGCCGGGCGGTTGAGTGGATCCGCCGCCGCACCGCGACCGGAAACGTCCTGGTCGCTGTCGAGGGGACGAGCTCTTACGGGGCAAGGCTCACGCGCCTGCTCGAGGCGGAGCGCTTCGCCGTCTGCGAGGCCAGGCCGCCCCGGCGGCAGTCCCGTCACGGCCAAGGCAAATCCGACGAGATCGACGCCGTCGCCGCCGCCCGGACCGTCCTGGGAGCGACCACCACAGAGCTGATCAGCCAGCGGGCCGAGGGATTGAGGGAAGCACTCCGGATCCTCCTTGCCGCCAGACGCTCGATGGACACCCAGCGCACGGGCGCGCGCAACGCGCTGACCGCCCTGCTGCGGACCCTCGATCTGGGAATCGACGCACGCTCCCCACTGACCGCTGCCCAAGTCGCGACGGTCCAGGGCTGGCGGGCCAGGCAGTGCGAAGGCGCTGCCGCCACTGTCGCACGGGCCGAGGCGCGGCGGCTTGCGTCCGCCGTCATCGCCCTGGGCACGGAACTGGAGGCCAACCGGCTGGCACTGGCCGAGTATGTCCAGCTCATGGCCCCCGGAGTCCTGGACATCCGCGGGGTGGGCCCAGTGACCGCAGCGATCATCCTCGCCGCATACTCGCACCACGGCCGCGTCCGCTCGGAAGCGGCCTTCGCTGCCCTGGCCGGCGCGAGCCCCATCCCGGCGTCCTCAGGCAACACGCGCCGACACCGGCTCAACCGCTACGGTGACCGGCAGCTCAACCGCGCACTGGACGTCGTCGCCCGGACCAGAAGCCTCACAGACCCCGCCACCCGTGCCTACATCGAGCGACGCACCGCGGAAGGCAGGAGCCCACGGGAAATCCGCCGCTGCCTCAAGCGATTCATCGCCAGGCAGATCTTCCGCCAACTCCAGACACTCATCGCTTGACTTGCCACCATAGAAGGGTCGTCTAGACGTACATTTTCCTGCCTCCGGCAAGCTTTCGCCGGAGCACCGTGAGGAACTGCGCAGGGCTGGAGTTTACCCACATCAGGACGAAATGGTAGGCGGCGAGATGCTGGCGTTGGCCCACGTACCGCTGGGCGAGATGCACTTCCCGTTTAAGGGCACGGAGTTGGCCTGCGTTTAATTGGGAGCTGTGCTTCGAGATGTATTTCTGGATGCCTGCTGCCCGCCTCGCGCTGCGGGAGGACAAATGGTCGTCGCCCTCGGCTGTCTGAATGAACAGTTCCTCATCCACAACCGCGTAGTGCCTCCCGGATTGAAGGTACCGGACGAAAAAATCCAAGTCGTTGAAGACCGGAAGGGAATCATCGAATCCGCCGATGTCCTCGAAGGCCGTCCGGCGGATCACAAAGTTGCTGCCCGTCACTCCCGGGTTCCATGCCAGGCAATCCCGGGCGGTAACCGGGCGTGAGCCCAGCCATGGGCGCCGCGTGCGCTCCGCCCCGATTTCTACTGCGCCGGCGACGGTGACCAGATCAACGTCCCCGAGTTCGAGCCTGGCCACGCACTGCTCCAGGAACCCGGCCTCCCAGCGGTCATCGTCGTCGAGAAACGCCAGGTACTCCGATGAAGCGAGAACTGCCCCGGCGTTGCGTGAGGAGGAGGCGCCGGGCCGTTGTGTGCCGGAGTTATCCACATAGGTGATGTCCGGGTGGCCGGTTTGCTCCCGCGTCAGCTGGCGGGTGTCCGGGGAAGCCACGTCATCGACGACGACGACAACGGCAGGGGTGTGGCGCTGTTCGACGATTGACGCAAGGGCCCGGGCCAGCGCGGCATCACGCCGATGCGTCGGAACGATGCAGGTGACTGAGCCTGTCGACATCATTTGTCCTTTCAAAACCGCCGCCGTCGAGGCGGGGCTGCAGTTGCGAGTAGACGAGTTCCAGCCGCGCGGCAATCGATTCGTTGGAAGTATGGGCGGCACTCCAGATGGCTGCGGCCCGGCTGCGGGCCGACTGCTGCGCCGGGGCGGTGGCCAAAAGGTCTTCGATGGCGTCCTGGAGGGATGAGGCCTGGGGTTCGCAGTAGTACACGGCCGAGGAGGCCCGCACGGAATCAAGTTCGCCGGCGTGGGAGGCCACAACAGGGACACCCAACCGCAGGGATTCGAGCACGCTCATCGGCAGGACCTCGCGCCGGCTCGGCAGGAGCAGCGCCTCTGCGCCTCGGAGCAAGGACTGAACCTCTGCCCTGGAAACGGTGCCGTGATAGCTTGTCTGCGGAAGCGGCTGCGAGATGTCCACATCGGCGGCCGGACCGCAGACGTGCAGCCAGAGATCGGGGTGATTCCTGGCAATGCCGGGCCAGATTTCCGCAATCAGGTCAAAGCCCTTTCGGGTGCCGACCTCGCCGGCGAAAACGAAATGCCGGGTGGCAGGACCAAACGGCCCCGCGGCATCCAGAGAAGCAGCCGGGGCCGGCCCGCTCGGGTTAAAAACGACCTCGGTGGGGACGTCCGGGACAATGCCCGCCACAAGTTCCTTCTGCTTCGGCCCCAGGCAGATCAGCTGCGAGGCACGCGAGAGAACGGCCTTTGTCAGCCGTGGATACCTTTTGACCGAATCGCCGAAATCAGCGCCATGAAGGGAAACACACGTGGGTATCCCAAGCATCCGGGCCAGAACGATGACGGCACCTTCCCGGACGAGGCTGCCGGACTCGCTGACATGAACATGGAGGAACTGCTGGGAGTGCTTGCCGCGCATCATCGAAAGACCCAGCTTTGCCGTCCGCAGGACGGACCCTGCCTTGGAGCCGGGCGCCCACGTGGCGTAGCTGGTCATGGTGAAGTCGCTCATGCCGAAGGTCAGGTACTCGGCGATGACAGACGCCATACCGCCTTGGGTCGTGACGTCCGGCCCGACGTGGAGGACTACCCGCTTAGGCCGTTCCGCGGTCGTGGGTGCCGGATCCTGGCGGGGCGCGTTCCAGTAGCCCAGGGCGGCGATGGCCAGGGCCGCCCGGCGGACGGGTGCCTTGGGCCGAGCACGCAACGCAAGCCCGTAGGCTGCAGAACGGACTACGTATGGCAGGATTCGGGTGTTATCGAGCAGATAGCGGCGCCACAGCCGCCGAGGTTCCTGGACAAGGCGGAAGAGCCATTCCAGCCCCAGGGTTTGGATCGCCGCCGGTGCCCGGCGGACTGTTCCGGCCGCGAAGTCCACGGCTGCCCCGACGCCGAGAAAGCAGCCCTGCAGCTCAGCAAACCGCGCAAGCTGGTGGTACAGCTGCTCCTGCTTGGGGGAGCCGAGGCACAACGCAACAATCTTGTCCGGTTCGGCGGCAAGCCGATCCGCCAGGCCGCGCACGTAGGTGTCATCAGCGAGCTGCGCGGGGGAGGGGGAGTCGAGGAGGAAGAAGCGCAGGCCCGGGCGTGAAAGCGACAGCCGCGCGGCCGCGGCTTCGGCAACGCCGTCTTTGCCCCCGATAATGGCGACCGGAACTCCTTCGGTTGCTGCGCGGTCCATGGCTGACATAAAGAGATCGGATCCGGTCAACCGGGTGGCACCGGAGTGACCCTCGAACCTCGCCATCAGCGGCAGGGGGAACCCGTCGGGAAGGACAAGCGCCGCCCCCTCATAGAGCGACCGGAAAGCCGCGGAGCGCTGCCAGCGCAGGAAGTGGTCCGAGTTGGGTGTGACAACAAGCGCCGCCTGGGGGCCGCGGGCGAGATCCACAACGGAATCAGCCGCCTCCTCAAGCGTGACATCGTCGATGCGCAGGCCGTGCAGTACGTAGACCTTCGCTTTGTCTTGCATCATGACGGTCCCCTTTTTGCTGTTAGCTTGCCGAGTTGGTGAGCCAGATGACGGCGCTCCGTGCCGGAGAGGTGCCCGCAACCCGCGTCCAGAAAGGACGAGAGTTCCGCGACAAGACGCGCTCCGCCGGTGCCGTGCGCTCCCTGCACGACAACATCGAAGAAGTCCGGACCATCCCAGCCAACGGACGCTGCAAGGGCCCGGTGGGAGGACCGGAGGGCCGGATCATCCAGCACCCGGCGCTTCCAGTCGGCCTCTTTTGTTGTCTGGGACTGATGATGGCGGTAGGCGGTGAACGGCACTGCGGTGCGGCGTAGCCGATAGCCGGACGCCGCGAGACGCATCCAGAGTTCGTAGTCCTCGGCAGGTCCGGCGATGTACCCGGACATGCGGCGCAGTGTCTCGGTGGAGCCGTACATCGCCGAATGACCCAACGGGTTTCCGAGCAGGAGGAAATAGGGCATGGCTTCTGCGGTGATGCCGATCGGGATCGCAGGCTTCCAGTTGCCGATTCGCGGGCCGAAGTTCACAACGGAGGTGAACGTCACTTCGTGGTCGCTGCCCAGGTGGGTACGCTGTGCCGCGAACCTGAAGGGCATGGCGAGGTCGTCGGCGTCCATCCGGCCGATGTATGGGGTTCCGGCGCGCCAGAGCAGCGCATTAAGCGTGGCGGCCACCCCCTGGGACTTTTCGTTCCGAAAGACCGTGAGGCGAGAGTCCCTGAAACGGCCAAGGATTTCCGGCGTTCCGTCGGTGCTGCCGTCGTCGGTGACCAGCAACTGACCCTCCCGTGGCAGTGCTGCCAAGGTGGACCTGACGGCGGACTGGATGGTTTTGCTGCCGTTGCGCACCGGCATAAGGACGGACACTGCGGGGCGGCCGTTTCGTTTCACGTCATCACACCGTTCCGGAGGGGGCCAGGCGCGACTGCGACGGGACCATGATTAGGGTGGCTTTTGCGGTTTGCAGCCGGCCGAAGAGGACCAGGGACTTTGCCGAATAGACAATGGCGACCCCTGCGGCGGCACCGGCGGGGCCCCACAGCAGTGCACCGAGCAGGACACCGCCCAGGTTCAGGACGGCGAAGATGATGCCGTTGGTCGCGACGAATGCCTCAAGGCCCTGGCTTTGCAGCAGTCCTCCCAACGGTGGTGCCAGGGAAAGGAACGGCAGTGCCGCGACGGCAAAAGCAAAGGCCGGGGCGGCTGCAGCAAACTCGGACCCGAATAGCAGTTCAACGATTGCCGGGGACCAGATGATGACGGGAATCAACGGCAAGCTGGCAAGGAGAGCCGCCAAGGACAACTTCTGGCCAAGTTTCTTGGCTTCAGGGAGTCCTTGCCGTGACGCGTGGGGCAGCACAACGGCGACGATGGAGCCGGAGACCAGCATCAGCGGGTTGATCAGCCGGAAGGCCGCGGAATAGAGCCCGGCAGAGGCAACGGAGCTGGCCGCCCCAACGATGGCGGAATCCAGTGTTCGGGCCTGGGAACTCAGATTGGCCAGGAAGTACGGGATCAGGAACTTGTACATCTCCCGGGCGCTCGCGGCGCGCGCCCGGCCGGCCAGCCGCTGGTGCAGAACACGCAGCACGTGCGCGATTCCCACCACTGAGGCTGTAATCATTCCGAGGGAATAGGCGGCAATAGTCTCAAAGCCCAGGGCGTAGAGCGAGACGAACAGGCCAAAGGACGTTATTCGGCGCAGCACCAGCGAGATGACCAACGGCGCTTTCGCTTTGTCGGCAATCGGAACCGTCAGCCCGACCTCAACGAATTGCTCCAGCGCAAGTGCCACCGGGACCAGGATGAACCATGGATTGAGGCCGGTCGTGGCGGCCACAGCGGTGAGGACCAGTGCCGCGAAGCTTCCGGCGGCTGCGTTTCCGATCAGGTCCATCTTTAGTCCGGTGGCCACCTCGGCGTCGCGGCCCTTGGCTCGTGCCCGGGGAATGTAGGAGGACAGCCCCCAGTCGGCGACGGTAAAAAGGACCGCCCCGACGCCGGCAATCACGGCCACAATCCCGAAGTCCCGGACGCCGGCCCAACGCGCGAGCAGGATAAACGTCAAGGCCTGCATGCCGGTGGCAAAGACCCGTGCCGACAGCAATACCAGGAACTGGGTCTTCATGCATCCTCCCTCAGCCAACGGTGCAGGTTTCCCACATCAGCTAACAACGCCGGGTTCGCTCCGAACAGCGAGGCAGGGACTGGTCTTTGGCGGCGGCAGCACGTGGCCGGGGCCGATCCCTACTCAACAGTTTCGGGCTTTCTACCTGCACCGCCGCAAACGCCTACTTGGGGCTGCCGGGGCACCTACTGGACTTCCGGATCGGCCGCCATTTGCCATTGAAGGCCCCAATCCCGGATGGATAAACTGCGGCCAAGACCGAACCACACCACCACCCTGACAAGGACCAGACATGACCGGAAACGCATTCCAGAAACCGGCAGCGAACTCCTCCCGGTCGCCTTTGCCGGACTATCAGGTGGGCAGGCGGACCGCCGTCCTGATGGGCTTGGCGGCCTTCGGCACCATCACTGTCGCATCCCAGCTCAAAGCCCAGGCCGCAACACCGGCAGCAATTCGCATCAACGCCGGCGGACCCGCTGTGACCACCGGCGGAGTAGTGTGGTCGGCCGATCAGTACTTCAGCGGAGGCAAGGCGTTCACGAACCCAGCTGTCTCGTCGATTGCCGGCACAACGGATGACGTCCTGTACTTGACCGAGCGCAGCGCCACCAGCAACCTCGGATCCTTTAACTACTCCATACCGGTCCCGGCCGCCGGCAGCTACACCGTCAACCTGTATTTTGCGGAAATCTGGTTCGGAGCTCCGGGGGGCGGCCCCGGAGGTGCCGGGAAACGTGTGTTCAGCGCCAACCTTCAAGGCGGCGCCGTGGAACTGGCCAACTACGACCTGTTTGCGAGCGTGGGGGCCGTGGCGGCCGCCGCAAAGACCTTCACCGTGGACGTCAACAACTTTGTCATTGACATCGCGTTCTCCGCGGCCGCGGACCAGCCCAAAGTCTCCGCCATCGAAGTTGTCTTCCCGACAGGCACCGTCACACCCCCGCCGGCGGGCGGTGCCACCCTGCGGATCAATGCAGGGGGCCCGGCACTGGTCAGCGGTGGAGTGTCCTGGTTGGCGGACCAATACTTCACCGGCGGCAAAGCCTTCACGAATTCAGCGGCCACCGCCATCGCCGGAACCACCGATGACGTTCTGTACACCACGGAGCGCAGCGCCACAGCAGACGGCGGAAGCTTTGGGTACGCCGTCCCGGTCACGGCGGCCGGCGCCTACACGGTCCGCCTGCATTTCGCTGAGATCTGGTTCGGGGCCGCCGGCGGCGGTCCAGGCGGAGCGGGCAAACGAATTTTCAGCGCAAACCTCGAGGGCGGCGCCGTGGAGCTGGCCAATTACGACATCTTCGCCGACGTGGGTGCCGCAAGTGCGGCCGTCAAGGAATTTACGGTCAACGTCACCAACGGAGTCCTTAACCTGGACTTCACGGCCACGGTGAACCAGCCGAAAGTATCGGCAATTGAAATCACCTATCCTGCGGGCGCACCGCTTCCGGTCCCGGCAAACACCCCGTGGCCTGCCAGTTGGGCGGCCGGAAAATCGTCCCCCGTCGCCTGTTTTGAAGCGGCCGGCCTTGCGTTGGGCGGCATAATCTACCGTTTTGGCGGCTTCGATTCGAGCTTCCGGGCCATTAGGTCCTACTCCAGCTTCAACCCGGCCACGAACACGTGGACCACGCTGGGGAGCCTGCCCGCAGGGATGGCCGAGACCCATCTCGGCATCACGGAAGATGGCCGCTACATCTACTTCGGCGGTGGTTTTGCCGGGAACCTGGACACCACCAAGACGCCCACCCAGACGGTGAGCGACCGGGTCTACCGCTACGATCCCTCCACCAATTCCTTTGCCCTGCTTACGCGATTGCCGGCGGGCCGCGGAGCCGGTGCGTTCGCTGCCCTCAACGGCGAGCTGCACTATATCAGCGGTAATCCCGCGGACCGCGTAACGAATGTGGGAGACCACTTTGTCTACAACCTCACGACAACGCGGTGGACTGCTGCGGCGCCGTTGCCCAATCCGAAGGACCATATGAGCTGTGTGGTGCTCGGCGGGAAGATCTACGTTGTGGGAGGCGAACACGGACACGACAAACTGCACCTTCAGCAGGGCGACGGACACGCCTACAACCCGGTAACCAACAGCTGGACGCAGATCTCCAGCCTGCCGATGCCCAAGAGCCACATCGAGGCGGGCACCTTCGTCGCGGACGGCAAGATCATTATGGCCGGCGGCCAAATGGACAACTTCCAACCGACGTCCCAAGTTGTGGCCTACGACCCCGTAGGCAACAACTGGTCGGTCCTGCCCTCGCTGCCGGTCGCACGGCAAGGGGCTATCGTCCAGCGGGTGGGCACAAAGGTCATCCTGGCCGTCGGAGGCGCCCAGACCAACCAGCCACAGACGGGTGTATGGCTCGGAACAGTGCAGTAATCTTCGCGACCATCGCCGATCATCTCATCGGCGGGTGTAAGTCAACTTTGACCATGGGGGGAAACATGATTCGCAAGGCAGTCATTCCGGCGGCAGGGCTGGGGACCCGCTTCCTGCCGGCAACCAAGGCAGTTCCCAAGGAACTGCTGCCGGTGGTGGACAAACCGGCCGTCCAGTACGTCGTCGAAGAGGCGGTAAGGGCCGGACTCGAAGACATCCTGATGATCACAGGCCGGGACAAAGGTGCACTGGAGGATCACTTTGACCGCTCGCCGCAGCTGGAGCGCATCTTGGAATGCAAGGGTGATGTCACGAAACTGGCGGCGGTCCGGCAGGCCTCGGAGCTCGCGGACCTGCACTACCTCCGCCAGGGCGAGCCCCTGGGACTGGGCCACGCGGTGCTTATGGCCGAAAAGCACATTGATAACGAGCCGTTCGCTGTACTGCTCGGAGACGACCTGATCGACGAACGCGAGGACCTCCTGGCGCGCATGATTGAGGCGCAGGCGATCAGCGGAGGATCCGTAGTGGCCCTGATGGAAGTCGACCCGGAGCAGATTTCAGCCTATGGTTGCGCAGCGGTTGACGTTGTGCCGGGCCAGGACTATGTCCGGATCACCGGAATGGTCGAAAAGCCTGAACAGGAATGTGCACCCTCGAATCTCGCCGTGATTGGCCGCTACGTTCTGCACCCGGAGATATTTGCTGAACTGTCACGAACCAAACCGGGACGCGGATGCGAAATCCAACTCACCGATGCCCTGCAATCATTGGCAGTGGCAGGCAGCACAGGCAACGGTGTATTCGGCGTCATCTATAACGGCCGCCGATTCGACACCGGGGATAAATTCAGTTACATCAAAGCGGTGGTCACTATTGCTTTGGAGCGAGATGATTTCGGCCGGGAATTACGCAAATGGATGCAGGAGATCGTCGATATCAGCGAATTTTCCGGACCGTCGTACATGAGCGGTAATTCGCCGTTCTCCAATAGTGGTGTCTTCGCCTCAAAGGAAGCCTCACCCTATGGGTAGGGGTGCCGGGATACTTCGGGTTGCGGGCCTGACGGGTCTGGTGGCCACCACCATTTTGACGACGGTCATGGTCCTCACCCCACCGGTGGCCCCGCCGCCGGCGGCTGACCTGGATCGGGCGGATGCCTACGTAGCCCAGGTCGAGTCACGAATGGCCCAGCGCGCCGAGGCTGCCCTTGATGCAGTGACAGTCAAGGTGGTTTTCCCGCCGGACCGGCCCTTGCGGGTGCTGCTGGTCGGAGATGCGATTACGCTTGGCTCCTCTGCGTCCACGGAGGGGACTCGCTACCGGTCCCTCCTCGCAGCGGGGCTGGAGTCCAAGGGGCCGGTGGAGTTAACAGTGCTTGCGTCGTCCGCGACGGGGGGTACCCTGAAAACCGATGAGCTTGCCGCGAGGCTCCCCGCCAGGAAGGCGTTCGACCTGGTTCTGGTGATGGTCGGGACTAACGAGGCTGCCAAGGCGGACCTCGCTGGATTTACCGCGGCCTACCCGGGACTGATCTCGGCGGTACGCGCCGCTTCCCCAACGGCCGGGTTGCTCTGCCTGGGTTCGTGGGGAGACAAAAAGTCGACAGCGGAATTCGACCGGCTCGCTGAGGATGCCTGCGGCCGCAACCAAGGGCGGTTCCGGCCCCTGAACGGTCTCTTCCAGTCCGAGAAGAACCGCTGGGCTGACAAAAAGCTGCCCGACGGGCGGGCCACGGACAACTTTTTTCCAAGTGATCTTGGTCACGCCGCCATTGCGAAAACCATCCAGGCGGCACTCAGGTTTCCGGACCCCAAGGGCGCTTCCCAATCGATGGCTGACCAGCGGGTCCATTAACGCCCGGGCGGGCCGATCGGGAAAATCCCGCCGGTAAAGTACCTGCCCCGCCGCCGCCGTCGTGCGCAAAATTAAGTGACGCAGATCACCTTCCGATTGGCCGTACGGTCCGGCGCGTGTGTAACGTTCTGATCGTAAACACCCAACAATCAACATGCGGGTAGACGTCGCGGGAACACAAGTTCCTGCGACGTTGTGTTGTCGGCTTGGGGGCGGACGCATTCCGCAAGAGGTCATGAATGTCACACGAAACTTCACACAAGAGTACGAAAAACAACCTGAACGGCGTTCGGTCCGCCGTCTTCTCACGTAGTTCGTTCCTCAAAGGTCTCGCGGCATCTGCCGTAGCCGCCGCAGGTATGGGAGCCACCTCAGGTTCGGCGATGGCAGCCACGGCAGGTGCTCAAGCCGCCGCAACTGCCGGATCACGAAGCGTCTTTCGTCACCCCTTCAGCTCCACGTCATTCTGGAACACCGCACTGGGTTCCGCTGCCGTCTTTGAAAGCCCGTCAGCGGCCAAGACCAGCAGCCTGATGTCCGGCGGCTGCTACATCAACTGCGAGCAGTGGTCCATTCCCGTCGTCAACGCAACAACCAGCGATCCGACAGCGTCCGTGTCAACCAGCCCGACCTGGACGTGGAACTACCGTGTTCCCTCGAACGCCCAGGTAGCCATCGGCACTGACGGCCACTCGGTCATCACGCAGCCCGATGCCGCCACCGCCTACGAGAACTGGACAATGAAGCAGGTCTCCGCTACCGCTTGGAAGTCCGGTTTCCAGGTCAAGACGGACCTCAAGGGCGACGGCGGCACCAACGGGGTCCGGGCAGCAGGGGTCAGCGCACTCGGGGGTCTGATCCGGGCCCACGAGATCCAGGAACTGCGGATTCCGCACGCCTTGGCCATCGCGATTCCGCGTTCCAAGCTCAAGCTGGGTCCGGTCTGGCCGGCCAAACGCCAGGACGGCAACGCCAGCTCAACGTACAGCGGTCCGATCCCGATGGGTACCCTGTTCGGTATCCCCGGGAACGTCAATGTGGCCGCCCTTCCCCTCAGCCCTGAGGGCCGTGCGCTGGCCGAAGCCCTGCAGAACTTTGGGGCCTACGTCGTTGACGCGGCAGGTGGGACCGTGCTTTACGCCGAGCCTGCGGCGGCCGGCGCCGCCTTCAACCGCATGCGCAACGACTTTGCGGCCATCCGGCAGTACCTGCGTGTTGTGTCGAACAATTCGGCCACCGCTGTCGGCGGCGGCGGAACCCCCCGGGTACCGCAGGCTGCCCAGCTGCTCTAGCCAGGATCACCCGCGCTGATCGTCCGCTGCACGGCCCGGCTCCCGGGACGGGCTGCGCCGGTCTGTCCATTGTGATCACACGGAAGGGGACTGCCTGTCGGCGGTCCCCTTCCGTGCAATGATGGGCGTTGGCCCACTCGACCCGACCGGAGGAGGCAAGGTGTTACCTGTACCGATGTCACGGACCCAGGCGCTCCGGCTGCCAGCGCTCAACGACGACGAAGTGCTGCGCATCCGCAACGATTTCCCCATCCTTTCCCGCTCCGTTGGCGGGCGTCCGCTGGTGTATCTCGACTCCGGGGCGACATCCCAGAATCCGGTAAGCGTTATCGACGCCGAACGGGAATTCTACGAACAGCGCAACGCCGCAGTCCACCGCGGCGCCCACCAATTGGCCGTCGAAGCGACGGAGTCCTTTGAAGATTCACGGGAAACGCTGGCAGCCTTCGTGGGTGCAGCGGCCGTGGAGATCATCTGGACGGCCAACGCCACCGAGGGGCTGAACCTGCTCAGCTATTCCTTCCTCAACGCTTCCCTGCCGGGTGCGCCCAGCGAGGCGGCCGGGTTCGCGCTGGGCGCCGGTGACGAGATTGTGGTCACGGAAATGGAGCATCACGCGAACCTCATTCCGTGGCAGCAACTTGCCGCACGCACGGGCGCGGTCCTGCGGTTCATTCCGGTTGACGACGCGGGACACCTGGATATGGCAGCCGCAGCCGGAATCATCAATCCGGCTACCCGGCTGCTCGCCTTCAGCCACGCCTCCAACGTCCTTGGCACGATCAACCCGGTCAAAGACCTGGTGGCACTTGCCCGGGCCGCCGGTGCGCTGACTGTCCTGGACGCCTGCCAGTCGGCGCCGCATCTGCCCCTGGACGTCAAGGACCTGGACGTCGATTTCGCGGTTCTGTCCGGCCACAAGATGCTCGGGCCAACCGGAATCGGCGTGCTTTACGGCCGTGCGGAACTGCTCGACGCCCTTCCGCCGTTCCTTACCGGCGGCTCCATGATCACTACGGTCTCGATGGAGCGGGCCAGCTTCCTGCCTTCCCCGCAGCGCTTCGAAGCAGGAACGCAGAAGATCTCCCAGGCGATCGCGCTCGCTGCCGCAGCCAACTACCTCACTGAGACCGGGTTGGAGCGCATCCATGCGTGGGAGTCCCTGCTCGGGCAGCGCCTGGTGGAGGGCTTGACCGGCATCCCCGGTGTGCGGGTGCTTGGTCCGGCTCCGGGCGTGGAACGGATAGGCCTCGCGTCCTTCGACGTCGAAGGCGTCCACGCCCACGACGTTGGGCAGTTCCTCGACAGCCGCGGCATCGCGGTGCGGGTGGGCCACCACTGTGCGCAGCCCCTGCACCGCCGTTTGGGCGTAACAGCCACGACCCGGGCCAGTACTTACCTGTACAACACCACCTCGGAAGTGGACTTTTTGCTCGCCGCCGTCAGTGAAGTCCGCGCCTATTTCGGCGCATAAAGGAAGAGTCCCATGAGCCTTGAACAGCTCTACCAACAAATCATTCTTGAGCACGCGAAACTGCGTCACGGCAGCGGCCTCGGCTCGGCTGCGCTCCCGCCGGGGTCAACGTCGGGCCAGTCGCACCAACTCAACCCGGTGTGCGGGGACGAAATCACCGTGCGCCTGGCCCTTTCCCACGGCAAGGTAGAACAACTGCGCTGGGACGGCGCGGGCTGCTCCATTTCCATGGCTTCAGCCTCGGTGCTCACCGATCTTGCCGAAGGGATGGAAATCGAAGCATTCCGGGAGATGATCGGCAGTTTCCGGGACGTGCTCCGCTCGCGGGGAAAGCTCGCCGCTGATCCGGAAATTCTTGGCGACGCGGCGGCCTTTGAAGGAGTCTCCAAATATGCTGCGCGGGTCAAATGCGCGATGCTCTCCTGGGTTGCCGCGGAAGAGTCCCTGGCCCGGGCGCTGCCTGACTGAAGCGCCTACGGGCGGCCCATTCCGCGGTACGTCCACCCGGCAGCCCGCCATTTGGCGGGGTCCAGGACGTTCCGCCCGTCGAGTATCCGGCGCGAGGCAACCAGTGCGCCGGTCGTGTGCGGATCCAGGTCCCGGTATTCCTTCCATTCGGTGAGCAGCAGCACCGCGTCGGCATGCTGGAGGGTGGATTCAAGATCAGACTCCATTTGCAGTTCCGGGAACCGCTTGGCGGCATTCGACAACGCCTGGGGATCGGTCACGGTCACCACTGCGCCCTGGAGTTGCAGCTGCGCGGCGGCGCTCAGCGCCGGAGAATCCCGGACATCATCACTCTCCGGCTTGAACGCGGCACCGAGCACTGCGATGCGCTGGCCCATCAGGGTGCCGCCGCAAAGTTCGCGGGTGACTTCCACAACGCGGGTTCGGCGCCGCATGTTGATGGCGTCCACTTCGCGCAGGAACGTCAAGGCCTGGTCCGCTCCGAGTTCGCCGGCCCTGGCCATAAAGGCCCTGATGTCCTTTGGCAGGCAGCCTCCGCCGAAGCCGATGCCGGCGTTGAGGAACTTCCGGCCGATCCGGTCATCCAGGCCGATGGCATCGGCCAGCCGGGTAACATCGGCGCCGGCGGCCTCACACACCTCGGCCATGGCGTTGATAAATGAAATCTTGGTTGCCAGGAACGAGTTGGCGGCCGTCTTGACCAGCTCAGCCGTGGCAAAATCCGTTATCAGCCTCGGTGTTCCGGTGGAGAGCGCCGTCTCGTAGACGTGGTCCAGTACCCTGACGGCGGGGTGGTCTTCGTTGCCGTCCTCGACGCCGTAGACGAAGCGGTCCGGGCTCAGGGTATCTGATACGGCGTGGCCCTCACGGAGGAACTCCGGGTTCCACGCGAGATGTGCGTCCTTTTCCGCATCCTTGATGATTTCCGCCAGACGGGCAGCGGTCCCGACCGGGACGGTGGACTTCCCGGCCACCACATCGCCGGGGCTCAGCTGGCCCGCGAGCGAGTGTACGGCAGCATCGACGAACTTAAGGTCCGCGGCGTTCTCGCCGCGCTTTTGTGGCGTGCCGACGCAGATGAAGTGCACCTCGCAGCCGCGTGCCTCTTGTATATCCGTGGTGAACCGCAAGCGGCCCGACTGTGCAAGATCAACAAGGAGATCATCGAGTACCGGCTCATAAAACGGTGCCTTGCCTGCGGCCAGTGCGGAGATCTTTTTCTCGTCGAGATCGATTCCCACAACATCGTGCCCGAGCTTGGCCATACAGGCGGCATGGACGGCTCCCAGATAGCCGCAGCCGATAACGGAAATTCGCATTTGCAGATCCCTTTCATGAAGCAACGGAATTTACTCAGTTTTCCACAAAATTTGCCATTCCGAGACGTCACAGCCAACATTTCTTGACCTGTTCCCGAGCATTTAGGCGATTGTTGGAAAACCCTGGCTCCACGGTAATTCGCCGGCGTTCCGAAAGGGCGGGTTGGGGCCTCGGCTCAGGGGGCGGAGCGGTCCGGGCGCGCGCTGCCCCGATCGGGTTGCAGGGCAGGCAGACGGCGTGCGCCGGGACCGATTTTGTGCCAGAGCAGGTAGCTAAGGGCCCCGCCAAGGACTCCTCCGGCGGTGTTGGCGATGACATCGGAGAAGGTCGGGAATCTGGCCGGCAGGAAGAGGAACTGGCCGACTTCGATGGCCCCCGAGGTGATCAATGCGGCGGGCGCAGCGACCCACCAGTAACTGCGTCCGAGGATCCACACCAGCAGCACTCCCAACGGGACAAACAGCAGGATGTTGGCAACGCTCTCGGCAAGGTCGTAGTTGATCCACGGCGGCGCTCCCCAGCTGTGGAGCTTACGCAATACCCGCGCGAGGAGGCCCGCGGCCGGGGCATCGACCGGGGAGGGCCAGAATGCGATCAGGGCCAACACGGCGAGATAGGCCAACAGTTCCCGCTTGGCCAGCCGCTTGGATGGCATCGGCAATTCCCTTCGAGATCGAATCGATTCACAGAAAGTATGCCGCGTCCCACTGGGCCGCGTTCGCTGCGACGGTGCGCACAGCAGGTGGAACCATACTCTAGTCCTGAGCAGGCCGCGGCGGAATGTGCCGCCGTGTATACCGGACCGGATCGGGCCTTGCGCTCAGCCCAGCAGGCCGGCGATCCCGATGGCCGCCGTCGCCGCTCCGAAGATCAGCGAGATACTGACCAGGGCCACGTGCACGGTCAGGAACCGGGTGGCTTTGCCATTGCCGTCGTGGGCCCGCGGGTCCTTAAGGACCCGGCGCAGGAAGGGCGGCCAGACCACAAGGGACCAGATGCCGGCGACGAGCAGGACGACGGCGGGAAACCCCGTCAGCGCCATCGGCTAGTGGCTTTCGAGCCAGGCCCGGGCCTGGGTGGACTGGATGTTGAGTGCTTTTCCCACCATTGGCTCGGCCGCCTCGGCGATCTTGCCGCCCAGGAACGGAACCGAGGAGGTGACTGTTCCGTCCAGCTCGATCCGGGTGCCGCCGCCGCCGTCGGCGACGAGCCGCTGCACGGCTTTAACGTCCAACGGCGCGCCGGAGACTTTCAAGGTGATGTTGCTCAACCGGGAGCCATCGGCCGCGGGGGCGTCCCAGGCCTCCAGTTGCGTCACCTTCAAGGTTTCGCCAACGAACTTCCGGGCAATATCCGGCATCCGGGTGGTCGGGATGGTCCGCACCGTAGTGGTGCTGAAGGCGCCGGCCGTGTCACCGTCCACGGTGAACGACTCAAGGGTGCCACCGACAAGTTCACTTGTGTGGCGCAGGAAGTCCTGGTTCACGAACACAGCTGTGACGCTCTCGACGCTGTGCGGAAGGGTGGTGGATGCGCTCAATGCCATTGGGGGTCCTCCATGGGGTGGAACTCGTCGTTTGGGCTCCAAACATCCTACGCGGTGTGACTTGCCGGCTTCGATTCCTCATCCTGGAGAGCCTTCGCCGCGGCCGTGATGTTTCGCGACATGGCAGGAAAGATCAGGCTGTGGAACGGCAGTACAGCGAGCCAGTACAGCCGCCCGCTGAGACCCTTCGGGAAGAAGATCGCCCGCTGCCGGTAACGGCTCCCGGTTCCCTCCGGCTCCACCGAGAGCTCCAGCCAGGCACGTCCCGGGACTCTCATTTCCGCCCGGAGCCGCAGGAGGCTGCCGCGTTCCACCCGCTCAGCCCGCCACCAGTCAACCGCTTCGCCTTCGGCCAGCAGGTGGGGGTGCCGGCGCCCGCGGCTGAGCCCGGCGCCGCCCGTGACGCTGTCGATCCAGCCCCGGACACTCCAGGCCAAGGGCATGGAGTACCAGCCGTTTTTACCGCCGATTCCCTCGATGATGGTCCAGACATGCTGTGGGGCCACGTCGCTGCTGAAGGTGCGGTCATCGAGGTACACGCGGTGGCCGGCCCAATCAGGGTCGCTGGGCAGCGGGTCCGCGTCGGCCCCGGCGTTGGACCATACGGTGGTCACCTGGCCGTCGCGTTCCCGTCCCAACGCCAGCGACACGGCTGAGCGGAAGTCGGTTAGGCCGCCGTCGGGCTGCGGGATGACGGCGTCGATGTCGTGTTCCCGGGAGACTGCGTCGTGTTGCAGCGATTCCACCAGCGGCAGCGACATCGACAACGGAATGGGTGTGGTCAACGCTACCCACATGCCGGCGAGCTTGGGCGCGGGAACCGGCAACGCCAGGACAAACCGCTTGGGCAGACCGGCTTCGGCGGCGTATTCCTGCATCATGGCCGCGTAGCTGAGGACCTGCCGGCAACCGATGTCGAAGGTCCGGTTGACCGGGCCCTGGAGCGAAGCCGCCCCGAGCAGGTAATGCAGCACGTCGCGTACGGCGATCGCTTCGATTTTGTTGCGCACCCAGCTCGGGGCGGGCATCACCGGAAGCGCCTCGGACAGATGGCGGATCATCTCGAAGGACGCCGAACCGGAGCCGATCACAACGCCTGCCTGAAAAACGACGGCGTCAACCGGACTATCGAGGAAAACCTGGCCCACCGCCTCGCGGGACCTCATGTGGGTGGAAAGCTCGACGTCGGAGGGGTGCAGGCCGCCGAGGTAGACGATCCGGTCCACACCGGCCTCGACCGCGGCCTGCGCAGCGGTCCGGGCCATCGCCTTTTCTTTGGCTTCGAAACCCGCGCCGCCGGCCATTGAGTGCACGAGGTAATAGAACACGTCGACGCCCTCCAGCGCAGCGCGCAGGGCATCGCCGTCGTCAAGACTGCTTTGGATGACCTCGACGTCGGCCAGCCACGGCACGCCGGCGATTTTGGCCGGGGTCCGGACCAGGACCTTCACCCTGTGACCGGCTTCCAGCAGCCGGGGGACCAGCCGGCCGCCAATATAGCCGGTCGCACCGGTGACGAGCACCGTCTTCGCAGCGGTGCCGGGCGCGGGTGTCATCTGCTGGTTTTCGGGCATGCCGGTCATGCTGACTCCTTCTCGTCACTAAGCCATTCGGAGCGCCTGGCCGTTTGGACGGCCCGGTATTCAGCCAGCCTAGCCCGGGAGCCGGCACCGCTCTGACCCGGGCTGCCGCGACGGCTCGGTTCGGCTCGGTGTCCGGGCTGCGCGGTAGGCTGGACGTACCCGGAATTCTCGCGAATTTCGGCTATTTGTGTTGCCTGCACCCCGTGATCCCTTCAGGAGCAACAGCTATGAGCCTCAACGGCCCCACTCTCACCGGTCTGCGCCGTGTCCTTGCCGAAGACCGGAACTACGCCCGCGTCCGCGCCGAAGCCGCCCGCGGTTTCGCGGACCGCAGCGAGGACTACCAGATCAGTGCCCCCGCCGGCCTGCGTTCCGCCCTGCTCGCGGAAATGGCTGACGGACTGGCCGCGGCCGGGACCAGCACCGAAACCCCGGCGGCCGGCAGCACCGATGGCAGCGGCCCCGAGCCCGTCGTCCTGGCCATCACCGCGACGGGCCGTGAAGCCGAGGACCTGACCGAGG
This sequence comes from Arthrobacter sp. UYCu512, assembly GCF_040547075.1. Taxonomy (NCBI): domain Bacteria; kingdom Bacillati; phylum Actinomycetota; class Actinomycetes; order Micrococcales; family Micrococcaceae; genus Arthrobacter; species Arthrobacter sp. UYCu512. The sequence continues at coordinate 244,697 of NZ_JBEPPA010000003.1, read as the reverse complement.
CGCTGCGTGCCTTCCTCCCTGCCGACGCCGTCGCCGAGTTCCCCAGCTGGGAAACCCTCCCGCACGAACGGCTCTCGCCGCGCTCGGATACTGTGGGCCGGCGCCTGTCGGTACTGCGCCGGCTGGCACATCCCGAATCAACCACCGCCGGCACGCTGCGCGTGGTGGTGGCCCCGGTCCGCGCCGTGGTCCAGCCAATCGTGGCAGGCTTGGGCGAACTGGCCCCTGTCACCCTGAAGGTCGGACAGGAAGTCCCTTTCAGCGACGTCGTCAGGAACCTGGCCGACGCCGCCTACGCCCGGGTGGACATGGTGACCCGCCGCGGTGAGTTCGCCGTCCGCGGCGGGATGCTTGACGTTTTCCCGCCCACCGAGGACCATCCCATCCGGGTGGAGTTCTTCGGCGACGAAGTAGACCAAATGCGTTGGTTTGCCGTCGCCGACCAGCGCTCGCTCACCGCGCCCGGGGTGCACCACCCCACCGAACTGCACGCCCCGCCGTGCCGCGAGATTCTGATCACCCCCGCCGTGATGTCCCGCGCCGCGACGCTGAAATCGCAGCTCCCCGCCGCCGCTGACATGCTGGAAAAAATCGCCGGCGGCATCGCCGTCGAGGGTATGGAATCCCTGGCCCCGGTGCTCGTGGACGCCATGGTGCCGTTCCTGGACCAGCTCCCGGCCGGTTCCATGGCGGTGGTGATTGAGCCCGAGAAGGTCAGGACCCGCGCCCATGACCTTGCAGCCACGAATGAGGAATTCCTTGAGGCGGCATGGTCCACCGCATCCGACGGCGGGACCGCGCCGCTCGATTTGAGCGCCGCGGCGTCCGAGGCGCTGCACTCGGCCAGTTTCCGCTCGCTCACGGAAACCCGTACCGCTGCCCTGGCACACGAGGTGTCCTGGTGGTCGATCACCTCGCTGGCCACCGACGAGGAATTGTTGCCCGACGTCGATGTGCTGAACCTGCACGCCCGCGAACCCCGCGGCTACCAGGGCGACGTCGCCGAAATGATGGACTTCATTGGCTCCCGGGTGCGCGGGCAGTGGCGGATCGTTGTGGTCACTGAAGGCCCCGGCCCGGCCCAGCGGCTCGCGGAACTCTTCCACGACCACAACATTCCCTGCGCCCGGGTCGACGCCCTGGACGAGGACCCCCAGGCAGGGCTGATCGAGGTGACAACGGCCGCCGTCGGACGCGGTTTTGTCCTGGACCCGCTCAAGGTTGCGCTGCTGACCGAGGCCGACCTGCTGGGCCGGACGTCCGCGGGGTCCACCAAGGACATGCGCCGGATGCCGTCCAAGCGGCGGAACGCCGTCGATCCCCTGCAGTTGGTGGCCGGTGACTCCGTAGTCCACGAACAACACGGCATCGGCCGGTTTGTGGAGCTGATCCAGCGCAAGGTGGCCGGCGGCGGCGACGGGGTGCGCGAGTACCTGGTGCTCGAATACGCGCCGTCCAAGCGCGGCGCCCCGGGCGACCGGCTTTTTGTCCCCACTGACCAGCTTGACCAGGTCACCCGCTACGTCGGCGGGGACACCCCGGCGCTGAGCAAGATGGGCGGCGCTGACTGGGCAAGCACCAAGTCCAAGGCCCGCAAGGCGGTCAAGGAGATTGCCGGCGAGCTGATCCGGCTCTACTCGGCCCGGATGGCCTCCCGCGGGTACGCCTTCGGCGCGGACACCCCGTGGCAGCGCGAACTTGAGGAAGCGTTCCCGTATGTGGAGACCCCGGACCAGCTGACCACCATCAACGAGGTCAAGGCCGACATGGAGCGGGAGATCCCGATGGACCGGCTGATCTCCGGTGATGTTGGCTACGGCAAGACCGAGATAGCGGTGCGGGCGGCGTTTAAGGCCGTCCAGGACGGCAAGCAGGTGGCCGTACTGGTGCCGACGACGCTGCTTGCCCAGCAGCACTATGAAACGTTTACCGAGCGGTTCTCCGGCTTCCCGCTGGTGGTCAGGCCGTTGTCCCGTTTCCAGAGCGGCAAGGAAGCGAAGGAAACAGCCGAGGGCGTTAAAGTCGGTTCCGTGGACGTGGTGATTGGGACCCACCGGCTGCTCTCCAAGGACTTCGCGTTTAAGGACCTGGGCCTCGTGATCGTGGACGAGGAGCAGCGCTTCGGCGTCGAACACAAGGAGGCGCTCAAAAAGATGCGCACCAACGTGGACGTCCTGGCCATGAGCGCCACCCCGATTCCCCGGACCCTGGAGATGTCGTTGACGGGAATCCGCGAGACCTCGACGCTGGCCACCCCGCCGGAGGAACGCCACCCGGTCCTGACGTATGTCGGCCCGTACACGGACAAGCAGACGTCAGCAGCGATCCGCCGGGAGCTGATGCGCGAAGGCCAGGTGTTCCTGGTGCACAACCGGGTCTCCAGCATCGACCGCACCGCGGCGAAGATCCGCGAGCTTGTCCCGGAAGCCCGGGTGGAGGTGGCGCACGGGCAGATGTCCGAGAGCCGGCTGGAACAGATCATCGTGGACTTCTGGGAAAAACGCTTTGACGTGCTGGTCTGCACCACCATCATCGAGACCGGCCTGGACATCTCCAACGCCAACACGCTGATCGTGGACGGGGCGGACAAGTACGGGCTTTCGCAGCTGCACCAGCTGCGCGGACGGGTGGGCCGCGGCCGGGAACGGGCCTACGCATACTTCCTGTATCCCGTGGAAAAGCCGCTGGGCGAGGTGGCGCTGGAACGGCTCAAGGCAGTTGCCGCCCATAACGAGCTTGGCGCCGGCATGCAGCTGGCCATGAAGGACCTTGAGATCCGCGGGGCCGGTAACCTCCTGGGCGGGGAACAGTCCGGCCATATCCAGGGCGTTGGCTTCGACCTCTATATCCGCCTGGTCGGCGAGGCAGTCGCGGAATACCGCGGCGAGGCCGAGGAGAAAGCCGCGGAAATGAAGATCGAGCTGCCGGTCAATGCGCACCTGCCGCACGACTACGTGCCGGGCGAACGGCTGCGCCTCGAGGCGTACCGGAAGCTCGCCGGGGCGATCACCTACGTGGCGATAGATGAGGTGCTCGCCGAGCTTGTGGACCGCTACGGCGAATTGCCGCTGCCGGCGAAGAACCTGCTGGACGTTGCCCGCTTCCGGGTGGGGGCCCGCGAGGCCGGGCTGTCCGACGTGGCCCTGCAGGGCAATTTCATCAAGTTCTCCCCGGCTCAGCTGCCGGAGTCCAAACTCATGCGGCTCAGCCGGATGTACCCCGGAGCACAGTCCAAGCCGGCCCTGGACGCGGTGCTCATCCCGAAGCCGAAGACCGCCCGGATCGGCGGCCGGGACCTGCAGGACGCCGAGATCCTCGAATGGGCCAACGGCGTCATCCGAAACATCTTCTCCGACGCGCCACTAGCTGCCGCGCCGGCGGTGACGTAGCCGGTGATGGGAGGACACCACGCCGCGTCGGGAGCCGCGGCGTGGGTTGCCGTTGCGTCAACGGGCCCCTACGCGATGGGCTGGTATCCGCTGGATGCTACCGGGATCCTTATCGGCGGGATGGCGACGGCGGGAACAGCGCTTGTCTGCGACTGGGACCACCGCTCCAGCACCGTGGCGCACTCGCTGCCGCCGCTGTCGAACATAATCGCGGTCGGCATCGAGAACGTCTCCGGCGGGCACCGGCAGGGCACCCATTCGCTGCTCGGTGCGGCGTTTTTTGTACTGATCGCGGCGCTGGCCGGGCAAGTCCAGCTTCAGACGGACTGGGGCCTGCTGTCGGTGGGTGCCGGACTGCTGTGTATGTTTATGATCAATATCGCCGCGAAGGCGCTGAAGCTCTTCCCGAAGTACGGTTGGATCAGCAACTGGGTCTTCGCCCTCACGATGGCCGGGCTGGTGACCTGGTTCGCGCCGCACCAGTGGAGCTGGCTCCCGGTCTCGATGCTGACCGGCGTGCTGGTGCACATTGTCGGGGACATGATCACCACCGGGGGAGTGCCGCTGCTCTGGCCGATAGTGGTCAAACCGCCGAAGTTCCTGCGCAAACTGCCCCTGCTCAAGAACCTCTGGAAGGCCAACGGCGCGTTCTCCATCCCGCTGCTGGGCCGCGCCGGTTCACGCCGCGAATGGTTCATCCTGATCCCGGTCAGCGCCTATGCCATGATCGGGATGTTCGGCGCCGCGCTGGCCCTGGCCAGGGAGCACTGGCCCGCCGCGGCCGCGCTGGGCACCGGACTCACCAAGAGCCTGATCGCACTGCTTGCCGGGGCCTGACGGACACCTGGTTAAACGGCTGAAGCCCCGGAGATCCGGGGCTTCAGCCGTAAAAGTCCGGTGCAGCCTTAGTTTTCGCCGGCGGAGTCCGAGCGGCCAAGAATCGTCTGCGGGATCCAGAACGCCGCGGCGAACAGGACCAGGCAGGCGGCCATCGGCCACGGGTTGCCCAGCGTCAGGAAGTTCAGCGAGTACAGGGACCCGCCAAAGAGGACCATCATCAGGACAAACAAAATGATGGTGGAACCGAGGCTGTTCTCGTTCTGCGGCGTCTGCTGGGTCTTGGCGGTATTGCTGGACATTCGTTCGTTCCTCCTCGGCCCCGTAGGGCTCAAAACTGTGGCGGCTGCCGGAGCGGATCAGTACGCGGACGAACCCTGTTCACCGTTTACGATCGCGATTCCGGAGCTGGCGCCAATACGTGTTGCACCTGCAGCAATCATAGCCCGTGCATCGGCGAGCGAACGCACCCCGCCCGAGGCCTTGACCCCGAGGTCAGGGCCCACCGCGCGGCGCATCAGCGCGACGTCCGCGACGGTGGCGCCGCCACCGTTGAAGCCGGTGGAGGTCTTCACAAAATCGGCGCCGGCCTCGACGGCCGCTTCGCAGGCGAGCACCTTCTGGGCGTCGTCAAGCAGGGCGGTTTCGATGATGACCTTCAGGATCGCGCCGCCGTCATGCACTGCTGTGGCCACGGCCCGGATGTCATCGGCCAGGGCGCCCTTGTCGTTGGCCCGGGCCGCGGCAATGTTGATCACCATGTCGACTTCTTCGGCACCGTCCAGCACGGCGCCGCGGGCCTCAAAGGCCTTGACGTCGCTGGGGGTGGCACCGAGGGGGAAGCCGACTACTGAGCACGTCAGCACCTCTGTTCCCTTCAAGGCCTTTTTGACCGTCTTGACCCAGACCGGGTTGACGCACACAGACTTGAACCGATACTCGGCGGCCTCGGCACAGACCGAGAGGATCTCAGCTTCGCTGGCCTCCGGCTTGAGCAGGGTGTGGTCGATGTAGGAGGCAATGTTCGCGGCTTCGTCGCTCATGGTGGTCCCTTTCCTGGCGGGCCTGGGACTGGGATTTAGCCCCTGAGTTGTCCCTTCGGGGGCCTTGTGGGCCTGCAGACACCGCATTCTTCGTCGCTTCTCAGGTGTCCATCTTGCCACAACAGGACCGTCGCCCGCGGGCGTCCGCCCGGCAGGCCGGCAGCGGTTCAGGCGGCCTCCGAGAGGAACTCCGGCAGGCCGTCCTGAAGCAGTTGCGAGGCGCACACGGAAGCGGCGGAGGAAGCGGCCACCAGCAGCCCCAAGCGCACGCCGTCGAACACTGCGGCGTCCCCGATGGCCCAGATTCCAGGCACGGACGTGCGGAAGTCGCGGCCGATGACGATGCCGCCGTGCCGTGCTGTGGTGAGCCCGGCACTGACCGCGAGGGCGTCCCGGGCAATCGGTTCCTCGGCCAGAACCACCAGGTCCGCGGCCATCACGGAGCCGTCCTCGAACACAAGACCGCCGGCGGGGGGTGTGGAACCGGCAAGGTTGGCCACCACGGAGGCCGGACGCCGCGTGGTGCGGACGGGGCGGATACCACGGGCGCGCAACACTGCCTCGGCCTGACCCGCGGCGGTCCCGGTGCCAACCAGGATCCCCAGGGGCCTGCGGCCCAGGACGCGGGTGATATCCCTGACGGCCTCGCCCAGCCGGGCCGCGTCATCGATGGTGGCGTAGTTCAGGCACCGGCCCCCACCCGGGAGCGGGGCGCCGGCGGGCGAGGACCCGGTCGCGATCACCAGGTGGTCGTAGTTGAATTCCAGGCCATCCGAGGTTGTGACGCAGCGGCTGTCCGGGTCGATGTAGCTCGCCGGCTGGCCAAGCCGCACGGAAACCTGCGGGAGGGCCGCGAGTTCCAGCAACTGCCCGGAAGCATCATCCCGATTGCTCAGCACTGTGATGCCGCCGGCGAACGGGGTCCGGGTGAGCTGGCGGACCAGGGCCTGCGCGGCGGGGCCGGCGCCGGCAATAACGATCCGGGGCCGGGCAGTTGACGGAGCAGGAACGGGGGAACTGGCGGACATGGTGAGGCCCTTTCGATGGCGGCCGGTGGTGTGGCCGGAGTCCTTGATGGTCCCCAGCCTAGGCGGGCGATCTTTCCGGGGTGTTTCACCGGTGTTGCCGGATTTTGGGGTTCCGTTTCCCAATGTTTACCGGCCGGTAATGGCGTGCGTCACACGCCGATCCGGTAGCCGCGCTCCACCACGGTTTCCACCAGCCGGCCATCGGGCAGGGCGGAGCGCAGTCTGCTGACGGTCATGTCCAGGGCGTGCACGGAACCGCGGAGTCCCAACAGCTCGGAGAGTGACTCACGGGACAGCACAGCGCCGCCGGCGCCCAGCAGCGCCCGCAGCAGCAGCAGCCGGGCCGGAGTCAGCTCGACCGGACCACCATCGATCCGCAGGGAGCGGCCGCGGAGTTCCACCCGGCCCGAGACGGTATCCAGGCGGCGGACGTGGTTGAGGGCAAGGTGCTCCACCACGAGCCGGATCAGGGCGCCCAGCCGGAACCGGTCCGGGACCAGCGGCTGCAGCCCGGCATCGATCAGCGGCTGCGCCGTAATGGGACCGACCACTGCGGTGGCGACAGTGGTCTTCAGGCTCGCCACGAGTTCCCTGTAAACGCCCATCTCGTGCGCCGTGCTCCACATGGCATCCACGGCCTGGGGCGAGGCGGCACTGATGGCCGGGCACCAGGTGGCGGTGTTCCGGACCGCGTCCGGCGAGGTTTTTGCGGTCGGCCACGAGGACCCGGCCACCGCGGCGCACGTGATGGCCCGCGGGATTACCAGCTCCCGCGGGATGCGCCATACGTTCGCTCCACCGCTGCACAAGGAGGTCTACGACCTCGCAACGGGGCAGTGCCTGGGCACGCCGGGAATTCGGCTCCCGACCTTCGGTACCCGGATTGTGGGCGGGTACATTGAGGTCGAGCTGTAGCCCCGGAGGCTACAACCCGAGCGCCTCGCGGACATCTGCCAGCACGCCGTCAAGCGCGGCGCGTGCCTCGTGCCGCGCTGCGGGCAGCTCGGCGGCCGATCCGACGGTGCGGATGACCTCCAGGTAGCACTTGAGCTTCGGCTCTGTGCCGCTGGGGCGGATGATGATGCGGCTGAGGTCCTTCGTCAGGTACAGCAGGCCGTCGGTGGGCGGCAGCTGATCGCTGCCGTCCGCGAGGTCCGTGATGGACTCGACTGCGGAGCCGCCAAAGGACTCCGGCGGGCTGACGCGCAGCCGGTTCATCATGGCGTCCAGCAGGCCCAGGTCTGCGACCCGGATGCTGAGCTGGTCGCTCGCATGGAGCCCGTGCACCAGGTAAAGCTCGTCGAGGGTGTCGAAGATGGTTTTGCCCTGAGCCTTGGCCGCGGCCGCGAATTCCGCGATCAGTACCGCCGCCGAGATCCCGTCTTTGTCCCGGACCAGGTCGGGGGCGACGCAGTAACCCAGCGCCTCTTCGTAGCCGTACAGCAGGCCGGGAACGCGGGCGATCCACTTGAAGCCGGTGAGGGTTTCCTCGTGGGCGTAGCCTGACGCAGCCGCGATCCGTGCCAGCAGCCGCGAGGACACGATCGAATTAGCGAAAACACCTGCCGTGGTTTCGGTGCTGCCGGCGGCTGCCAGCCGGGCCACGATGTGCGCGCCGAGCAGCGCGCCGACCTCGTCGCCGCGCAGCATCCGCCAGGATCCGGTATCGGGGTCCTTGGCAGCAACCGCTGCGCGGTCCGCGTCGGGGTCGTTGGCGATCACGATGTCCGCATCCTCCCGGGCCGCGGTCTCGAGGGCCAGGTCCAGGGCGCCGGGCTCTTCGGGGTTGGGGAAGTTCACGGTGGGGAAGTCCGGGTCCGGCTCGGCCTGTTCGCTCACCACCGTAACGTTGGCAAAACCGGCCGCGTGCAGCACCGCGACGGCGGTTTTGCCGCCCACCCCGTGCATCGGGGTCAGGACGATGTTGAGGTCGCGGGCCGGAAAGTCCGCCGGCATGGCCAGTGCCGCGGCGGCGGCCTCGTAGCTGGCAACGATGGACGGATCCAGCACGGTCCATCCCGCCGTGGCGAGGGCGACGCCGGACAGCCCGCCGACCGCATCGATTTTGGCTGCGATCAGGGCATCGTAGGGCGCCACGATCTGCGCGCCGCGGCCGCTCTCCTCGACGGCGTGCCGGCCGAGGTACACCTTGTAACCGTTGTCCTGCGGCGGGTTGTGGCTGGCGGTCACCATCACACCGCCGTCGCACTCCAGCGCCCGGACCGCGTAGGCGAGCAGCGGGGTGGGCAGGGCTGACGGCATCAGGAAGGTGTCAATGCCGGCAGCGACGAGGATTGCGGCGGTTTCTTCCGCGAAGACATCCGAGTTGTGCCGTGCGTCGTAGCCGACGACGGCGCGTGGCCGGGTGCCGGGGGCGGCGTGGGCGACCGTGCCGGTCAGGAAGGCCGCGAAGCCTGCTGCGGCGCGGCGGACCACCATGCGGTTCATCCGGTTCGGGCCGGGCCCGAGGGCCGCGCGTAGGCCGGCGGTGCCGAACTGCAAGGTTCCGCTGAAACTGTCCGCGAGCTCCTGTCGGGCCGACGCGGCGCCGTCGTCGGCGAGGCGGATCAGTTCGGTCAGGGTGGCGGCGGTGGCGGGATCAGGGTCCTGGGTGGCCCAAGCCCGGGCGTCGCTCAGCAGTCGGGCGAGTTCGGCATCAGAAGACGTCATAGCAACCAAACTAGCCGCATTAGCGGCGGATGCCTTCCCGACAAGCGAGAGTCCCCTGAAAGATCGATCACAACCGGCTGGTGCTCCGGGCCTTGACAGCTATTTTTCCGGACACGTAGCGTCTGGAACATGAAGATGGGCCGGGGGGTGGAATGGGCCGTTCACAGCTGCGTTAACATGGCTTGGACACCGGCCGGCGAGGCGGTTAACAGTGCCCGGTTGGCGGAGTATTACAGCCTTCCGGGTGCGTATCTGAACAAGCAGCTCCAGGCGCTGGTCCGGGCCGGTATCCTTGTTTCCGTTTCCGGCCCGCGTGGCGGGTTCCACCTGGCGCGCAGGCCGGAAAACGTTACAGTCCTCGATATCGTGCTTGCCCTGGAAGGTGCCGGTCCGGTGTTCCGTTGCGAAGGCATCATGGCAAGCGTCCCGGATGCCGACATGGAGCGCAACGTTGTCCGGACCTGCCTGATCTCCCAGACCATGCGCCAGGCCGAACTCGCCTGGCGGCAGGCCCTGGCGCGGCAGACCATAGCCGGGATAGCGGACTCGATGGATCGGCGTTTCCCGCAGGACAGGCGGAAGGCGCTGCGCTACCTTGCCGTGGGGAGCTGAGCCCTTAGAGCTTGGCGATGATCTCGGCGAGCAGTTTGGAGATCCGTGGTCCGGCTGCCTGTCCCGCTTCGAGGACTTCCCCGTGGCTCAGGGGCAACGGGCTGATGCCGGCGGCGAGATTGGTGACGAGCGAAATGCCGAACACCTCCATGCCCGCATGCCGGCCGGCGATGGCTTCCAGGGCGGTGGACATGCCCACCAGGTCCGCGCCGATCCGCTTGGCGTACTGCACTTCGGCCGGGGTTTCGTAGTGCGGGCCGGTGAACTGGGCATAGATGCCTTCGTCCAGCGTGGGGTCGACTTCGCGGGCCAGGCCACGGATCCGTGCGGAGTACAGGTCGGTGAGGTCCACGAACGTGGCCCCTTCGAGCGGTGAGGTGGCTGTGAGGTTGATGTGGTCGCTGATCAGCACGGGAGTGCCGGGCGTCCAGTCCTCGTTGAGGCCGCCGCAGCCGTTGGTCAGGACGAGGGTCTTGCAGCCGGCCGCGGCGGCGGTGCGCACCCCGTGGACGACGGCGCGGACGCCCTTGCCCTCGTAGTAGTGGGTGCGTGCGCCCAGGACCAGCGCGCGTTTGCCCTCCTTGGTCAGCGCGGAGCGGATGGTGCCAACGTGGCCCACCACCGAGGGGGAGGAGAAGCCGGGGACTTCGTCGGCGGAGAGTGTCGCCGTGGTTTCGCCGATCAGTTCCGCGGCGTCGCCCCAACCCGAACCGAGCACCAGCGCGACGTCGTGGGAGTCGACGCCCGTCTCCTCGGCGATGTAGTCGGCGGCGGCGCGGGCGGCGTCGAAGGGGTCAGTGTTCAGGAATTCTGTTGTACTCACCCTCACAAGTTATCCTGCCGGCCGGGTACTGCCCAGCGCCGCGCGCTGTGTTGTGGGCTGTTCTGGGCGGGCGGGATTCTTGGTGGTGACGGTCCGGATGGTGGACAATGGCTGATTGTGACTACGCATCCCGATTTCAGCTCACCCCGTATCGCAATCCTGGGCGGAGGGCCCGGCGGCTACGAAGCAGCCATGGTTGCAGCGTCCCTGGGCGCACAGGTGACCATCATTGAACGTGCGGGGCTCGGCGGCTCAGCGGTGCTCACCGACGTTGTTCCGTCCAAGACCCTGATTGCGACGGCGGACCTGATGACCCGGGTCGGCGAGGCCGGTGAGCTCGGCGTCAAGTTCGACGTCGACGGCGGAGACTGCACCCCGACGATGCGCGCGGACCTCAAACACATCAATGACCGCTTGCTGCGGCTGGCCCGGCAGCAGTCCACCGACATCCAGCGCGGCCTGGAAAACCAGGGCGTCCGGATCATGCTGGGATCCGGCAAAATGCTGGACAACCACACCATCGAGGTTCTCACCGTCGACGGCACCGAGACCATCGAAGCGGACGCGATCCTGCTCGCCGTCGGGGCACACCCCAGGGAGTTGCCCACCGCCCGGCCGGACGGCGAGCGGATCCTGAATTGGGCGCAGATTTACAACATGGATGAGCTGCCCGAGGACCTGATTGTGGTGGGCTCCGGTGTCACCGGCGCCGAGTTCGCCTCCGCCTACAACGGGCTCGGGTCCAAAGTCACCCTGATTTCCAGCCGCGACCGGGTGCTGCCCGGCTCGGACACCGATGCCGCCGAGGTGCTGGAAGGCGTCTTCGAACGCCGCGGCGTCAAGGTCCTCTCCCAGGTCCGCGCAGAGTCCGTCGAGCGCACCGCGGACGGCGTTATCGTCACCCTCGGAGACGGCTCCCAGGTCACCGGCAGCCACTGCCTGGTCGCCGTCGGCTCCATCCCGAACACCGCAGGGATCGGCCTCGAGGAGGCGGGCGTCGCGCTCACCGGGAGCGGGCACATCAAGGTAGACGGCGTCTCCCGCACCACAGCGCCGAACATTTACGCCGCCGGCGACTGCACCGGTGTGCTGGCGCTCGCGTCCGTGGCCGCGATGCAGGGCCGGATTGCTATCGCGCACTTCCTGGGCGACAGTGTGGCCCCGCTCAAGCTGCACCAGGTGGCCTCCAACATCTTCACCTCGCCCGAGATCGCCAACGTGGGTGTGTCCGAGGCCGAGATTGAATCGGGCAAATACCAGGCCGACATCGTGAAGCTCTCGCTGCGCAGCAACGCCCGCGCCAAGATGCGCAACCACCGGGACGGTTTTATCAAAATCTTCGCGCGCAAGGGTTCCGGCACCGTCATCGGCGGTGTTGTGGTGGGTCCGAACGCTTCCGAGCTGATTTTTGCGATCTCCCTCGCGGTCACCCAGAAAATGCACGTCGACGACGTCGCCAGCACCTTCACCGTCTACCCGTCGCTGAGCGGGTCGATCTCCGAAGCCGCCCGGCGCCTGCACGTCCACATGTAGTCTGCGGCGGCTCAGGAGCAGGCGTAAGGCGGGACCGTGTCCCCGGCACCGAAAGGCTGGAACCAGTGCTCGAAGCCCAGTTGGTCGGCGTCGTCCTCCAGGACGGCGAGGCCCTCTGAGTACAGCGCTGCACTGTCCGCGTCCGCCAGCAGGACTTCATCAACCTGTGCCCGCCAGTCGGCCGGGAGGTCGAGTTCGTAGATATCCTCGGTGATCTCCGCCTGGTCGAGCAGGCAGCGGACGGCGAGTTCGGCGGCAAGGCACCCGGGTGCGGTCCAGCCACGGACCAGTGAGGCTGTTACGTCGGCGGCGACGACGATGAACTTCTGGGTGAACTTAGCGTCGTAGCTGGACGCAAACTGTGGCGGCAGCGAGGACAGCACGGAGGTCCCGGCGATTTCGGACGCCGTGACGGACTGCAGCTGGCTCAGGTTACCCAGGTCGCGGAAGAGCTGGTCGATCAGGATGCTGGAGGAATTCCACAAGAGACCGGCGAGAAGTCGGGCCTGTTGCACTTGTTGCCCGCGGTCCTCTGGCCCGAGGGCTGCCATTTCAGCCAAGTCTTCCGGGTCAAACTGGAGCCGCTGTTCCGGCGTCATGTCCGCCGGATGTGGGTCCAGGCCCAGCAATTCCAGGCTCAGCCCGGTCAGCTTGTCGGCGTCGGTCAGGAGTTCTTCGGTGATGTCGTCGTCGTCGGCGCTCATGGCCCCGATGCTACCGGGCTTCCGGCCGATGCCCGATTCCCGTGACGCGGAAGCCGATAACGGGCCGCGGCTGGCCTGATGCCGTCTGGACCCGGAACGAGGGCCGCTGACTGCCGGCGAACCGAACCCGAGGCCAGCGTTGAAGCCCTTCGTCATGCTGCTAATGTGACGTCGCCTCAATCGCATCATTCTTAATTTCCCGGGGGAAAATATGCTCGATTTTTCAAAAGCTTCGCCGCGCACGAAGTTCGGTTGGCGCCCGAGGGTCCTGTTTTGGGTCGTTGCGGTCGTTGTGTTCCTTCTGGCCCTCCTATTCGCCGCTGCAGGAGGCTTTGGTGCCGTCCTGATCCTCCTGGGCCTCATTGCCGTGGTGACCGGACTCTACGCGCTGTTGTTCAAGCGGCGATCGTGGGTAGGCATTCCGCACCGCAAGAGCGCACTGCTGGTTGCCGGCTCGGGAATTGCCCTTTTCATCGTCGGTGGCATTGTTGGCGGAGCGACGGCTTCGTCGACGGGCAACCAAAGCAGGTCTTCACTGGTTTCTCCGCAAGCATCCGCGAACGCGACGCCGACGCCGACGCCGACAGCCACGAATCCGGCGAAGTCGGCCTGCCTGACGGTCAACGAGACTAAAAGCTACAACGGCGATGTCTTTGTTTGCACGATGGGCGCGGATCAGCGTCTGGTGTGGTTGTCGGAAGCGGAGTCAAAGAAGATCGTTGCAAAGGCTGCCGCCGATAAGTTGGCAGCGGAGAAGGCTGCTGCGGACCAGTTGGCAGCGGAGAAGGCTGCTGCAGACAAGGCAGCGGCGGAGAAGGCTGCTGCAGACAAGGCAGCGGCTGACAAAGTTGCTGCTGACAAGGCAGCGGCGGATAAGGCTGCGGCAGACGCTGCCGCCCGACGGGCCCCCGCTCCCGCTCCTGCGGCTCCTCCGGTGGTCCCTGCAGTCCCCGCGGTACCCGCTCCGGTCGGGGGCACGATCATCTGCAAGGACGGTTACATCTGGCCCAGCGCCACGCGGCAGGGAGCATGCAGCAGGCACGGTGGCATCAGGAACTAAACCACAGCCGAAGTGCTGGACGGCATTCTGAATGAGAATGCCGGGGGTCTTTAGGCGCCCGGCATTCTCGTCTCCAAGTCAACTAGGCCAGGAGTGTGGTGGCGGTTGGGACGGCGAGCTGTGCGACGGCGGCGCCGAGGTTTCCGCCGCCGGCGTTTAGCCCCAGCGCCCAGCCCTTTTCATGGGCCGGATAGAAGAAGGTGATATTGGCTATCGAGCTGGCGAAGTTGCCCCCCGCCGAAGCCGGCCAGCGCTGCCACGAAGAGCATGGTGCCGAAGGGGGTCTCCGGGTTGGAGACGCACAGGGCCAGGCCAGTTGAGGGGATGAGCAGCAGCAGGGCCGGGCCGATGGTCCAGTTGCGGCCGCCGAAGCGCGGACCATAAAGGCATAGGGATCCCGGGGGTGGCGCCGACCAGGCTCGGCATGGAAATGAGCCAGATGATTTCCGAGGTGGTGAAGGTGAAGCCGGCCGCCGGCAGTAAGGTAAGCCGCGTTTCCGGGAGCCTCGCCGTTTGTTAACGTGCTGTGACGTTTGGCTATCGGCGCGTTTGTAACGGTGTTAGGGGTGGCGTGGGGCGTAGTGTGATGAGCACCACGTGAGACGAATCCCGGTGTCCAAATAGTGGAACACTTGTCCATTGGATGGACTGTGGAACTATCATGTAATCCTACTTATCCCCATCCGGGCGGTCTCAATCATCACCGGTCCGGTCTTTATGAAAGCGCTACTACATGTCATCCACTGCCACTTCCGCAGAGCAGGGGTCCGCCAAGCCGGTGAACTCGCGCGGCCGCGTTATCGTCGCCAGCCTGATCGGGACCACCGTCGAGTTCTACGACTTCTACGTGTACGCCACCGCCGCCGTGCTCGTGTTCCCCAAACTGTTCTTCCCCGGTCAAAACGAGACCACCCAGCTGTTGAGCTCCTTCGCTGTCTTCGGCGTCGCGTTCGTTGCCCGGCCGCTCGGGTCCGTGATCTTTGGCCACTTCGGTGACAAGTTTGGCCGCAAGGGCACCCTGGTCGCCTCGCTGCTGACCATGGGTATCGCCACCTTCCTGATCGGCTGCCTGCCAACGGCGACCGTTCCCGGCTGGACCTTCTGGGCGCCTGCCCTGCTGGTTGTTATGCGCTTCGCCCAGGGGCTGGCCCTCGGCGGGGAATGGAGCGGCGCGGCGCTGCTGGCGACCGAGAACGCGCCGGTGAACAAGCGTGCCATCTACGGCACGTTCCCGCAGCTGGGTGCCCCGATCGGCTTTATCATCGCTAACGTGATCTTCCTGGTGTTCAGCTACACCCTGACGCCGGCCGCCTTCGAGGCGTGGGGCTGGCGCGTGCCGTTCCTGCTCAGCGCCGTGATGGTGATCATCGGCCTTTACGTCCGGCTCAAACTGATCGAAACCCCGGCGTTCACCAAGGTCCTGGAATCCAAAGAAGTTGCCAAGCTGCCGCTGGCCCGGGTCTTTAAGTCGAGCTGGCGCCAGCTGATTCTCGGGACGTTTATTATGCTCGCCACCTACGTGTTGTTCTACCTGATGACCACCTACACCTTGACCTACGGCACCCGCGCCTCCAGCCTTGAAACCGCCAAGGCCGCAGCCGAGAAGGCCGGCAAGCCGATGACGGAGGCCGCTGCAGCAGCGTTCGTCCCCGGCCTGGGCTACACCCGCAACGACTTCCTGTGGATGCTGATTGCCGGCGTCGTATTCTTCGGCATCTTCACACTGGTTTCCGGGCCGCTGGCCGAAAAGTACGGCCGCCGCAAGATGCTTATCGTCGTCACCGCCGGCATCTTCGTTTTCGGCCTGCTTTTTGTCCCGCTGTTCAGTGCCGGCTTCGTGGGCACCATGGCGCTGCTGATCATCGGCTTTTCGCTGATGGGGTTGACCTTCGGGCCGATGGGTGCGCTGCTGCCGGAGCTGTTCCCGACGAACGTGCGGTACACGGGCTCCGCCATCAGCTACAACTTCTCCAGCATCCTCGGTGCCGCGGTGGCCCCGTTCATCGCTGTCTGGTTGTGGGAATTGGCGAAGGGCAGCCCAGTGCTGGTCGGCATCTACCTTGCCGCCATGTCCGTGCTGACGCTGATCGCACTCTTCGTCAGCAAGGAAACCCGCGACCTGGAGTACACCAACAACGTCTCCTAATCCTCGATCCCAGGCCCGCTCCCTGGCCTGGTAGGGAGCGGAAATGCCCGGCGTGTTCACCGAACACGCCGGGCATTTCGGTGTCGCGGCGCTCCCGCAGGTCCGGTCGGGAAGGGGCCGACGCTCCCGCAGGTCGATTCCGAGGATGCGGGAGGGTTGTTCGGATGGCGGCAGGATCTGCGGGAGGGTTGTTAGGGGCAGGCTAGCGGGAGTAGCGCTCCACGAAGTTTCGCAGGATCTGCATCGGTTCCGTGACGGTGGACCGCCTGACCTCCGCCAGCAGCGTTTCGGCCGAATCCGGCGGGAAGTACCCGGCATGGCGGTAGATATCGATCCGGGTCGCCAACCCGTCAACATCGAGCTCGGGGTGGAACTGGGTGGCGTACAGGTTGGTTTTAATCCGGAACATGTGCACCGGGCAGGCGGCGGAGCTGGCCAGAAGCACCGCGTGGGGAGGAAGGAGGGTGCAGGCTTCCTTGTGGCCGGTGAAGGCCGTGAAGCTCTCCGGCAGACCCCGCAGCAGGGGATCCACCAGGCCTTCCGCACTCAGCTTGATGCTCACACCGGCCAGCCCCTCGCCGTAAGTGCGGTCAATCACGGCGCCCTGGTGCCGGCCGAGCGTACCCACGCCGTAACAGGCACCGAGGAACGGGAAATCCAAAGGCACGATCCGGTCGAGCAGGGCCGCGAGCTCACGCTCCACCCGGTGCTGGACGTCGCTTTTTTGCCCGGCAGGATCACTGGAGGTGAACGGACTCCCGCCTACGATCACCCCCGAGTAATCGGACAGGTCCAGTGGGGGCAGCGGCGCGGCTTCCATCCGAATGCGCGTCAGCTGCGCGGGTTCGAGGCCGCCGTAGCGCAGGTAGGCTTCGTATTCATCCTCGGCGGCGGCGTCCTCGGCCCGGGACGCGAGGAGCAGGAAAGGTTTCACAGACCAAGTCTGCACGGGCGGAAGAGCGCTGCGCCAGAGGCGCGCCTGCGTCCTGCCCGTGCAGCAGTGGCCGGGAAGCTACTGGCCGGCTGCGTCCTCGATCAGAGCGATGATGGCGCCGGCGGAGACCGTCTCGCCGGCGGACGCTGTCAGTCCGATCACGATGCCGGCGCGGTGCGCTGTGAGCGGCTGTTCCATCTTCATGGCCTCGAGCACCACAACAAGGTCACCCTCGGCCACAAGGTCCCCCTCGCCGACAGCTACCTTCACGATGGTTCCCTGCATGGGGGATGTCAGGGCGTTGCCGCCGGCCGCCGCGAGGGCCCCGCCGGCGCGCGAACGCTTCTTCGCCTTAGCCGGTTTAGCGGCGCCGCCGCCGGTACCCAACGATGCAGGGAGGACGACCTCAAGGCGTTTGCCGCCGACCTCGACGACGACGCGCTGGCGTTCGACGGCGTCGGGCGCTTCAGCCTCGGTGCCGGTCGGCGTCCACGCGGGGATGTCATTGACGAACGCCGTCTCGATCCAGCGGGTGTGGACCTTGAACGGGCCCTCGGCGGGGGCGAAATCCGGGTTGGTGACGACGGCGAGGTCAAACGGGATGACGGTGGGGATTCCCTCAACCACCATCTCTTCGAGGGCGCGGCGGGCGCGCTGCAGGGCCTGCGGGCGGGTGGCGCCGGTGATGATCAGCTTGGAGAGCATCGAGTCGAAGTTGCCGCTGATGACGTCCCCCTGCTCCACCCCGGAGTCGATCCGGACGCCGGGTCCGGTCGGGTTCAACAGCCGGGTGATGGTGCCGGGGGCGGGCATAAAGCTCCGGCCCGGATCCTCGCCGGTGATGCGGAACTCGATCGAGTGGCCGCGGATCTCCGGGTCCCCGTAGCCGAGTTCCTCGCCGCGGGCCAGCCGGAACTGCTCGCGGACAAGGTCAATGCCGGTGACTTCCTCGGAGACGCAGTGCTCTACCTGGAGTCGGGTGTTGACCTCGAGGAAGGAGATGGTGCCGTCTTGGCCCACGAGGAACTCGCAGGTGCCGGCGCCAAGGTAGCCGGCCTCCTTGAGGATGGCTTTGGAGGATTCGTAGAGCCGGCGGTTCTGCTCCTCGGTGAGGAACGGGGCCGGTGCCTCCTCGACGAGCTTCTGGTTGCGGCGCTGCAACGAGCAGTCACGGGTGGAGACCACCACGACGTTGCCGTACGCGTCGGCGAGGCACTGGGTCTCGACGTGCCGCGGGGCGTCCAGGAAGCGCTCAATAAAGCATTCGCCGCGGCCGAAGGCGGCGACAGCCTCGCGGACGGCCGATTCGAAGAGTTCGGGGATTTCCTCTCGGGTGCGGGCCACCTTGATGCCGCGCCCGCCGCCGCCAAAGGCTGCTTTGATGGCGATCGGCAAGCCGAACTTGTCCACAAACTCAAGGATTTCCTCGGCCGACTCCACCGGGTCGGCGGTGCCGGGAACCTGCGGTGCGCCGACCTTTTCGGCGATGTGGCGGGCCTGGACCTTGTCGCCCAGGGCGGCGATCGCGGCGGGGGAGGGCCCGATCCAGGTGATGCCGGCGTCGATCACCTTGGCGGCGAACTCGGCGTTCTCGGCGAGGAAGCCGTAGCCGGGGTGGATGGCGTCGGCGCCGGAGCGGTGGGCCACCTCGATCAGCTTGTCCATCACGAGGTAGGACTCGGCGGCGGTGTTGCCGCCCAGGGCGTAGGCCTCATCAGCAAGCTTTACGTGCAGGGCGTCGCGGTCCGGGTCCGCGTAGACCGCTACGGAGGCGATGCCTTCATCGCGGGCGGCGCGGATGATGCGCACCGCGATTTCGCCGCGGTTGGCGATCAGCACCTTGCTCAGGGGGTGGGTTACTACGGCGGTGCCTTCTTGGGCTGATCGCTGCACGGGATTTGCGGACTGCTCCGAATTTGCTGACAAGGCGTCTCCTTCTTTCCTTCAGGGAGCCTAGCGCGGTTTTGTGGGTTCCGCCGATATTACTTGCGGATTCCGCGGGTAAAGCCCCTTGCCTTTGTAGGGTTGCTACAAGTGCGTGCGAATTAGCTCACTCGGCCCGGAGGAGGGCGGGATCGGCGGCACCGCTGGTCCACAATTCGGTGATGCCTACTTTCGCCTGTCCCAGCAGCCCGCGGAGGGTGGAAATGGACAGCCCGACGACGGCGTGCGGGTCCCCGTCGACCTTGCGGATGAACGCCCCGCCGTAGCCGTCGATCGTGAAGGAGCCGGCGCACTGCAGCGGCTCCCCGGTGGCGATGTAGGTGTCGATTTCCTCGGGGGTCATCTCCATAAAGTGGACTTCGGCGGAGGTGACGTGCCCGAGGGTGGCGCCGGAGCCGGCGGCCTGGGACTCGTCGGTGCCCTCGGTGTCCCGGCAGTCAACGAGCCAGTGCCCGGTGTGCAGGACGCCTTTGCCGCCGCTCATCCGGAGCATCCGCTCCCTGGCGACGTCGGCCGTGTAGGGCTTGCCGTGCGCCTCGCCGTCGAACTCAAACACGGAATCGCAGCCGATCACCAGCGCGCCGTCGGCTTCGGGCAGGGAGGCGACGGCCTCGGCCTTGGCGCGGGCGAGCAGCAGCGCGGTATCGTGCGGGTCCGTGACGCCGTAGCGGGCCTGGACGGCATCCTCGTCGACGTCCGAGACGAGGATCTCGTGCCGGATTCCGGCGTCGGTGAGCAGCTTGGTTCGGGCGGGGGACTGGGAGGCAAGAATGAGGCGGGTCACCGCTCCAGCCTAGTTCGTTGTGCCGGTAGTCGAGGTGACCTAATGTCCGAGGCCACTGGGAAAGTTCGTTCATAAAGGGGAATCAAGGACCGGAAGGGAACCTTCGCTGCGTGCTGGCGATGTCCGGCCGCGCGCTTCAGGAGATTAGTTTGCCCGAGAGCAGTACACGGCGGATCGAACTGAATTGGCGGGTGGCGGAGCTGGCCTTCGAAGCGGTTGGCCGGCTTCTATAGGCGTTCAATAATGTCGTAGCCCTGCGGAACACTTGACCTATGGACGGTTATGGGTCGTCCGCGGCGGTTCCGGCAGCAATGGGGTGCACCTGCGCCTTTGGCTGCGGGAAGAAGCCGGGAACGGAAGAGGCAGCCATGGCTTTCGGGAGCGACGTGCCTGTGCCGGACGCTGCCTGGCTAATTGCTGAAATCCGGTCCCTGGAGGACCAAAAGTCCGCCCTGGCCGCCCGTCAGGCCCGGCTGTCCGTCGCTTTCGATCTGCTCCAGCGCCGCGAACAGTCGGACGCCGGGATGCCGGCCGCGGAGCTCGGTGCCGGGGTCGGGGCGCAGATCGCCCTCGCCCGCCGCGAATCACCCGCCAAAGGCAGCCGGCTTTTAGGGTTGGCGAAGGCCCTGGTCACCGAAATGCCCCACACCTTGGCCGCGCTGGAGGCGGGGCAGCTCAACGAATGGCGCGCCACCCTCCTCGTGCGTGAAACCGCGTGCCTGTGCGCCGACGGCCGCTGCGCCGTGGATGAGGAACTGGCGCCGGACACCGGAACCTTCGACGGCGCCGGAGACCGTGCGCTCGTCGCCGCGGCCCGCACCGCGGCCTACCGGCGCGACCCCCGCTCCGTCACCGGCCGTGCCAGCCACGCCGCCGCCGAACGCCACGTTAGCCTCCGCCCGGCCCCGGACACCATGTGTTATCTGACCGCCCTGCTCCCTGTCACCGAGGGCGTGGCTGTCCACGCAGCCCTGAGCAGGAATGCAGACAGCCTTCGCGCCGGCGGGGACCCCCGGACCCGTGGCCAGCTCATGGCGGATGCCCTTGTGGAGCGCACCACTGGAACCCCAGGGGGTATCAGCGGCATCGAGATCCAACTCGTGATGACCGACCGCACCCTCTTCCAGGCCGACAGCGAACCCGCCCGCTTCCCCGGCTACGGCATCGTCCCCGCCGGCTGGGCCCGCGAAGTTCTTGCCAACCCGGGTAACGGCGAAAACACGGCCTTGAACGTTTGGCTCCGCCGGCTCTTCACCGCGCCCGGCCCGGGCGAGCTGACAGCGGTGGAGTCGAAGGCCCGGCTCTTCCCGCCCGGGCTGCGTCGCTTCCTCACCATCCGGGACCAGACCTGCCGCACACCGTACTGCGACGCCCCGATCCGGCACGCCGACCACATCATCCCCTGGCACCACAACGGCACCACCAGACACAGCAACGGCGCCGGGCTCTGTGAAGCCTGCAACCACACCAAAGAAACCCCCGGCTGGAGCTCACGGCCACGCCCTGGACCACTGCCGGGCCAACGGCACATCCTTGAAGTCACCACCCCCACCGGCCACAGCTATCACTCCACCGCCCCTCCGTTACCGGGGGCAAGTGCAGGTGCAGAAGCAGGCGCGGGGACAAGCGCGGGTGCAGGTGCAGAAGCAGGCGCGGGGACAAGCGCGGGTGCAGGTGCAGGAGCAAGCGCGGGTGCAGGTGCAGAAGCAAGCGCGGGAAAAGGTGCAGACCCGCCGCAGCCGGACCCAGCGGTGGCCAGCAACCGCGACCGCCGCGACCGCCGCCGCGAACGCCGCGAACGCCGCGAACGCCGCGAACGCCGCGAACGGGCCAGGACGCTCCTTCGTGCCCGGGCGAAGAGCCGCCAAGGGGCCCAATGAGTAACCGGTAAGGCCACCCTCGAACGTGCCCACAACAGAGCCGCCCGCCGATCAGAGTGATCAGCGGGCGGCCAGTTTGGTGCTTGGGGGCAGCCGGTGGAGCTACCGGGCAGCGGTTCCGGCGCTTTCCGCGACGGGATCCCCGGCGTCGGCATTGGGCTTGCGCAGCTTGGCACCTTCGACGTCCACATCCGGCAGGATCCGGTCCAGCCAGCGGGGCAGCCACCAGGCCTTTTCGCCGAGCAGGTACATCACGGCCGGAACGATCGTCATCCGGACCACAAAGGCGTCAATCAGCACACCAAAGGCCATCGCAAAGCCGAGCGGCCGGACCATGTTCAGGTGCGAGAAGATAAAGCCCGAGAACACACTGACCATAATGATCGCGGCGGCGGTAACCACCGCAGCGGCATGGCTGAAGCCGGAGCGGACCGCATGTTTGGCCGATTCGCCGTGCATATATGACTCGCGCATGCCGGAGGCGATGAACACCTGGTAGTCCATCGCCAGGCCGAACAGCACACCGATCAGGATGATGGGCAGGAAGCTCAGCACTGCACCGGGGTTCTCGACGCCAAAGACAGCCCCGAGCCAGCCCCACTGGTAGACCGCGACGACGGCTCCGAAGGCGGCGGCCAGCGAGAGCAGGAAACCGCCGGTCGCCAGCAGCGGAACCCAAATGGAGCGGAACACCAGCAGGAGCAGGACCAGCGAGAGGCCCACCACAATCATCAGGTAGGGCGGCAGCGCGTCACCGAGCTTGGTGGACACATCGACGTTGCCGGCGGTCTGGCCGGTGAGGCCGATGCTGACGCCGGTGGAGTCCTTGATCTGGCCCTTCTCGGCGCGGAGTTCGGAGACCACCCGGACGGTGCTGGCGCTGGCGGGGCCTTCCTTCGGAATGACCTGGAACACGGCGGTCCGGCGGTCCTCGCTCAGGGCCAGCGGCACGGCTGCGCTGACATTGTCGGTTCCGCGCAGGATGTCCGCGACGTCGAACTGCTTGGCCTGGGCCTCGGCTACGCTGAGTCCCGCCGGGAAGTCACCCACCACAATGATCGGGCCGGTCATGCCCTCACCGAAGCTTCGTTTGGTGACGTCATAGGCCTTGAATGCCTGCGAGGCGACCGGCTCGGAGCTGGCGTCCGGCAGGGCGAGCCGGAGCTGGCTGGCCGGCAGCGCCACAACCCCGAGCAGGACCACTCCGGCGAGCAGGGCCAGCCACGGGTGGTTGGTTACCACACCGCCCCAGCCGTGGCTGCTGCGGTACTCGTCCTTGGCACGGTCATCGGTTTCGTGGCCGGGCGCGGCATTGTGCTTTTCCGCCTTGGCCCAGGCCCGTTTAGAGATCAGTTTTCGGCCCACCAGGGAGAGGACGGCCGGCGTCAGTGTCAGGGCAACGACGACGGCGACGGCCACCGTCGCCGCGGCCGAGAGGCCCATCACGGCGAGGAACGGAAGACCCGGGACCACCAGGGCTGCGAGGGCGATGATCACGGTGAGGCCGGCGAAGAGCACGGCGTTGCCGGAGGTGCCGGTTGCCAGCGCCACTGACTCCTCGGGGTCCATGCCCGCGAGCATTTGGCCGCGGTGCCGATTGACGATGAACAGGGAGTAGTCGATCCCGACCGCAAGGCCAAGCATCAGTGCCAGCATCGGCGAGATGGAGCTCATGTCCATAGTGCCGCTGAGGGCAAAGGTGCCGCCCACTCCGACGGCGACGCCGACAATTGCCATCAGCAGTGGAAGTCCGGCGGCGATCAGGGTCCCGAGCATAATGATCAGCACCAGGGCGGCTACGGCGATGCCGAGAATTTCGGCGGTGCCAAAGAGCTCAGAGATGTCTTCGCTGATTTCCTTGCTGGGCAGCGCAGTGACGTTGGCGGCGGAAACCTCCTTGGCGATGTCCTGGACTTCCTGGCGGACCTCTGGCTTGAGCCCGTTGATTGAGGTCTTGAACTGGACCTGTGCAATCGCGGCCTTGCCGTCCTCGGAGACGAAACGGAGGCCCTTCGAGGCTTCCATCTGGCGTGCTCCCAGGGCCAGCTTGGCTTCGCCTGCCTGGAGGTCCTTGGTGCCGGCGTCCAGCTTTGCCTGACCGTCGGCGAGGGCCGCCTTCTGCTGGCCGAGCTGTGCCTCGATCGCGGCGGGCGCCATACCGGCCGCCGTCATTTGCTGCTCGGCCGCGTCCAGCTTGGCTTTTCCTGCCGCGAGTTCTGCGGCGGACTGCTCCAGCCGGGCTTTCCCGGCGGCGGACTGCTCCTGGCCTGCTGCCAGATCCGTGCCCGCCTTATCCAGCTGCGCCTGGGTGGCGAACGGATCAACCGTTCCCTGAACGTCGGGGAGCGTCTTGAGCTTGGCCAGCGCAGCCGTGACGGCTTCCTTTCCGGCCTGGCTGAACTGGGCATCGTTCGCTTCGAAAACCACACTCGCGGAGCCGCCGGAGGATGCGGGGAGCTCATTTTTGAGCTTGTCCGCCATCTGCTGGGTCTCGGTTCCCGGGATCTGGAAGTTGTTGGACAAGGTGCCGTGGAAAGCGGCTGCCGCGCCGCCGACGGCCACCAACACCGCGAGCCATACGGAGATGACAAGCCAGCGGTGCCGGTAGGAGAACTTGCCGAGGCGGTAGAGCAAAAGTGCCATGTCAGAGCCGATCTGCGAAAAGGGTGGAGTTGGAGTTGGCGGCCGGAGTGCCGGCCTGAAGGGTCCCGGGGCGGGCAAATCCGGAGCCGAGCAGGCTCATGGAATCGATCAGGAGCTGCCGGAGGACGGATAGGGACTCCGGTGTGAGTGATCCGCCGCACCGGGCGAACCAGACATCCATGGCGGCTTTGCCACAGGAGATTACTGAGCCGGCCAGTGCCCGGAGGTACAGCTCATCGAGTTCGACGCCGCCGCCACTGACACGCTCGCGGGCTGCGGTGATGATCTGGCCCGTGCAGTGGTCCCAGGCTTCCAGCTCGGAGCGGCTCAGCTGCGGATAGGCCTGGCCGAGGCTGTACAGCTCGGCCAACGGGGCCACCGTCATCGGATCGGCCAGTTCCGCCAGCGCGGCACGGGCGGAGTCCAGGAAGGGTTCTCCGGCCGGGCGCAGCCGGAACTGCTGAAGGGCCTTGTCCAGGAAGCCGAAGGTGACCGCGGCGATGGCGGCTTCGGTGCTGCCGAAATAGTTAAAGAACGTGCGGCGCGAGATTCCGGCAGCATCAGCGATGTCCTCGACCGTGAAGTTGCCCGGACCATTGGATCGGAGCAAGGCCAGCGCTGAGTCGATGATGGCCTGGCGGGTGGCGGCCTTGTTCAGCTCACGGCGCGACGGCGCCTCGGGCAGGGTCTCGGCCGCAGGAGGTACCGCGGCTCGGGAGGGCAGGGATGGATGCACGTATTTACACTACGTGCATGTTTGCACTCAGGGCAAATTTCTGTCCGCGGCAGCTTGGCTCAGGAAGGCCGACTGGCCGGTGGCCCCCGGTTCGCCGGCCGGGATCGGCACGATGAATACCGCTGTACCGTAGGCGCAGACCTCGGTCCACGTGGTCCCCAGCTGGGAGTTGTCGAAACGCAAGGCAACTATGGCGTTGGCCCCGCGTTGTTCCGCCTCTGTGACCATCCGCGCCATCACCTGCTGCCTGCTCTCGTAGAGCATGCGCGTCATTTCGGGCAGTTCCCCGCCGCCAAGGGAACGGAAGCCGGCCATCACCTGGCCGCCGATATCCCGGGCGCGGACGGTAAGGCCCATGACCTCGCCGAATACTGCGTCAATCCGGTGGCCGGGGATGTCATTGGAGGTCACGATCAGCATGCACCGAGCCTACCGACTCCGGAGCTCCCCGGACCGGAACCGCAGCGCGGAAACCGGCCAAAGTTCCGGCAGGCGGCGACCGCCTGGCTTCACAGGAAGATGAAAGGTTCCGGACAGCTTCTGCCGAAGTGCCCGGCGGAGACTGGAACTACGTCTTGGAAGAGACAATCACCAATGGCAGCGGGCACGAAGCTGCAGAACAGGAGACAGCGCATGTCACGAACGAAGAGAATGACACTCGCGATTTCGGCCGGGGCCCTGGCCCTCGGAGCCGGGCTTGGGGTCACCGGGATGGCCTCAGCCGCCACCACGCCGACCCCCAGCCCCAGCTCCAGCGCTTCGACAGAGGCAACGCCGGGCGCCACCGAGGGTGGGGGCATGCGGGGCGGACACGGACACGGTGGTGGCGATCGCGGCGCAGCCCAGGCTGCCGAACTCGCTGCCAAGCTCGGCGTGGACGAGGCCAAGGTAACGGAGGCCCTGAAGGCGTTCCGCGAAGCCAATAAGCCGGCCACACCGCCGGCCGAAGGCACCAAGCCGGACCGGGCCACCAGGGAGGCGGCACTGGCGAAGTCACTCGCTGCCTCCCTCGGAATCGATGAATCCAAGGTCACCACGGCGCTGGAGGAGCTGCGCACCGCTGCACAGGCCGACCGGGCTGCGGTATTAAAGACCCGTCTGGACAAGGCCGTCACCGATGGCACCCTGACCCAGGCCGAGGCGGACGCCGTGGCAAAGGCAGTGGCAGCGGGAGTTATCGGCGGGGGCGAAGGCCGGGGCGGACACTAGGATCCTGCGTCGCCGCCGTCCCTGAGCCGGCAACACCAATGAAGTCCCCGGGAACCTCCCGGGGACTTCCTTTGGTTCTGCCCGGGGCCGGGTTATCCCTTGGCGGCGGCCAGCTCGCGGCCATCCGGGGACGCTGCGGGAGCGGCTGCGGCGGAAGGGTCGACGGCGCCGGCGGCGGTTTCGTCGTCGTCCGCGAACGGGTCACCGTTGCGCGGTGCGTTGTAGAGCGACTCGTCGAGGATGCCCTGGCGCTTGGCCACGATGGTGGGGATCAAAGCCTGCCCGGCCACGTTGACCGCAGTGCGGCCCATGTCCAGGATCGGGTCGATCGCCAGCAGGAGTCCGACGCCGGCCAGCGGCAGTCCCAGTGTGGAGAGCGTCAGGGTCAGCATAACGACGGCGCCGGTGGTTCCGGCGGTTGCGGCGGAGCCCAGCACGGAGACGAGGGCAATCAGCAGGTACTGCGTGAAGTCCAGTTGGATGCCGAAGAACTGGGCCACGAAGATCGCCGAGACGGCCGGGTAGATTGCGGCGCAGCCGTCCATCTTGGTGGTGGCGCCAAGCGGCACGGCGAAGGAGGCATAGGCGCGGGGTACGCCCAGGCTGCGTTCGGTCACGCGCTGGGTCAGCGGCAGGGTACCCACGGATGAGCGGGAGACGAAGGCCAGCTGCACGGCGGGCCAGACGCCGGAGTAGTACTGCTTGACGGACAGGCCGTGGCTGCGGATGAGGACCGGGTAGACCACAAACAGCACCAGGGCCAGGCCCACGTAGATGGCGAAGGTGAACTTGCCCAGCGAACCGATGGTGTCCCAGCCGTAGATCGCCACGGCGTTGCCGATCAGGCCGACGGTGCCGAGCGGGGCGACCCGGATGATCCACCAGAGGACCTTCTGGATCACGGCCAGGGCTGCGGCGTTGAGGTTCAGGAACGGCTCGGCGGCCTTGCCCACCTTCAGGGCTGCGATGCCAACGGCGACCGCGATCACCAGGATCTGCAGGACGTTGAAGCTCACCGAAGTGGTGGCGACGCCGTCGGCCACGGTAGTGCTGGCGCCGAGGCCCAGGAAGTTCTTCGGGAACAGGCCGACCAGGAAGGCCCACCAGTCGCCGGACTTGCCGTTGTACTTGGCCTCCTGGGTGATGCCGGTATTGGCGCCGGGCTGCAGGAACACCCCCAGGCCGATGCCGATCAGCACGGCGATCAAGGCGGTGATGGCGAACCAGAGCAGTGTGTTCCAGGCCAGCCGGGCGGCGTTGGAGACGGCACGCAGGTTGGAGATGGAGCTCACGACTGCCGTGAAGATAAGGGGCACTACGGCGGTCTGCAGCAGCGAGACGTAGCTCGAGCCGATGGTCTGCAGGGTTGCGCCGAGGGCATTGGGGTTCGCCTTGGTGCTGCCCGTGTACTTGGCCAGCAGGCCGAGACCCAGGCCTACGATCAGGGCGGCGATGATCTGGAAGCCGAACGAGCCGGCCCACTTGGGCAGCTGGAAGCCGGTCTTTCCGGCGGATGCGGGGGTGCTTGTCTGAGTGCTCACTGGAACACGCTAGGACTGCGGCACTTAGCACGGCGAACGAACGTTGAGAAATGTTACGCGGGGGGTTTTCGGTCCCGGCCACGGAATCACGGGATTTCCGCCGGAAGACTACCCGTTTGTGAAGTTATTCCCCGGTCGAATGTGGCGATTGTCTCGTGAAGCAGGGATAGGAGGATGGCCGATCTCCGGGACGGAGGGTCGTTGCGGGCCTATCCCAGCAGCGCCCGCTTCAGGGTGTCCAGTCCGACGGAGCCCAGGTTGAGCGCCTTGGTGTGGAAGGCCTTCAGGTCAAAGCCCGGCCGGGATTCGAGCTCGGCGCGGATCTGCTCCCACAGCCGCTGGCCCACCTTGTACGACGGCGCCTGGCCCGGCCAACCGAGGTAGCGGGTGAATTCGAAGCTCAGCTGGCCTTCGCTGATGGCGAGGTTCTGCTGGAGGAAGCCGTACCCTTGCTCCGGAGTCCAGGTGCCCGACCCCCAACGCTCGGGCACCTCCAGCTCCAGGTGGACACCAATGTCGAACACCACGCGGGCGGCACGCATGCGCTGCATGTCCAGCATGCCCATGTGGTCACCAGGGTCCGTCAGGTAGCCCAACTCCTGCATCAGCTTCTCGGCGTAGAGCGCCCAGCCTTCACCGTGACCGGAGGTCCAGCAGACGTTCCGGCGCCACTTGTTCAGCAGCTCCCGGCGGTAGGTTGCGGTCGCCACCTGCAGGTGGTGGCCGGGGACGCCCTCGTGGTAGACCGTGGTGGTCTCGGCCCAGGTGGTGAAGGTGTCCTCACCCGGCGGGACGGACCACCACATCCGGCCCGGACGGCTGAAGTCGTCCGAGGGTCCGGTGTAGTAGATGCCGCCTTCATCAGTCGGGGCAATCTTGCACTCCAGGGTCTTCATCACCTCCGGGATGTCGAAGTGCACTCCCGCGAGGTCGGCCACGGCCTTGTCGGAAAGCTCCTGCATCCAGGCCTGCAGGGCATCGGTGCCCTTAAGCTGCCGGGCGGGGTCGTTGTTGAGGATCTCCTTGGCTTCCCCGATCGTGGCGCCGGGACGGATCTGCCCGGCCACATGCTCCTGTTCGGCGATCAGCCGGTCGAGCTCCTGCACACCCCAGGCGTAGGTTTCCTCGAGGTCCACGGTGGCGCCCAGGAACGCGCGGGAGGCCAGCGCGTAGCGCTCACGGCCCACTGCGTCCTTCGCCGGGGCAACGGGCAGCAACTCGGACTCGAGGAAGCCGGCCAGCCGGGAGTAGGCGACGCGCGCGGCGGCAGCCCCGGCGTCGAGCTTGGACTGCACGTCCTCGGGCAGCGGGCCCGCCGTGGTCTTGGCGTTGGCGGCCAGCCTGGCGAAGAAACCGTCCTCTGCGGCGTGCTTGGTGGTCTGCTCGATCACAATCTCCACCTGGCGGGCGGCGGCGACCTTGCCGCCCTCCTTGGCGGCGCGCAGCGACACTATGTAGCCGTCCAGCGCGTCGGGAACGTTGGTCGCGCGGCCGGCAATGTGGTCCCACTGCGCGGCGGTGTCCGTCGGCATCAGGTCGAAGATTGCGCGGATCTCCTGCGCCGGGGAAGCGATGTTGTTCAGCTCCGCCAGGCCCCAGCCGGAGTCGTGGATTTCCAGCTGCAGGCCCAGGCGCTCGCGCATGGCATCGAGGGTGACGGCGTCGACGTCGTCCGCCGGTTCCAGGCCGTCCAGCGCCGTTAGGGCCTCGCGCGCGGCAGCGGCGAAACCCTCGTGCCCGGCGGGGGAGTAATCCTGGTATTCCGTCTCGTGGCCCGGAAGGCCAAGCTCGGTGGCGAAGCTCGGGTTGAGCCGGATCAGGGTCTCCGTAAAAGCGTCGGCGACGGCGTCGATGGCGGTGTGCGCCCGCCCGGGACCCGGGTTGTTGGCAGCTGTGGTGTCAGGGGTTTCTATACTCACCCGACAGACACTAGCCGGGCCCGGGCCGTTATGAAAGGGTTGCTGCACTTTCCCCGGTGGCTGACGGCCGGAACCCAACCTGGGGAGGGAGGCTCAGCCCCGGCTGCGCTTCCACGAGCCAGGCCCGGGCCCGGGTGCCAGCTGCAGCTGCTGCCGGCGGATCCAGTGCCGGGCGCTTGGCTTGTCCGTGCCGGCCGGCTCGCTGCTGCCCAGGGAAAGCACCACTGCTGTCAGGGCCGCGAGTTCCTCGGGTGTCGGCTCGCCCTTGACCACGGCGAGCAGTGGGTGCTCCGCCGGCTGCGCATCCCCGGGCTCGAATGCCGACGTCACAGCGGGATGTTCCCGTGCTTCTTCGCAGGCAGGCTGGCGCGCTTGTCCCGCAGGGCACGGAGGCCCTTGATGATCTGCACCCTCGTCTCGGACGGGGCGATCACTGCGTCCACATAGCCGAGCTGGGCTGCCTGGTAGGGGTTGAGCAGCTCCTCTTCGTACTGCCGGATGACCTCGGCACGCTTGGCTTCGACGTCGCCGCCGGCTTCCGCGACTGCGGCGAGTTCGCGGCGGTACAGGATGTTGACGGCGCCCTGGGCGCCCATCACACCGATCTGCGCGGTCGGCCACGCCAGGTTGAGGTCGGCGCCGAGCTTTTTGGAGCCCATCACGATGTACGCTCCGCCGTAGGCCTTGCGGGTGATGACCGTCAGCTTCGGCACTGTCGCTTCGGCGTAGGCGTAGAGCAGCTTGGCGCCGCGGCGGATGATGCCCTGGAATTCCTGGTCCTTGCCGGGCAGGAAGCCTGGCACGTCCACGAGCGTAATGATCGGAATGTTGAACGCGTCGCAATGCCGGACAAAGCGGGCAGCCTTCTCCGAGGCCGCGATGTCCAGCGTGCCCGCGAACTGCATGGGCTGGTTGGCCACAATGCCCACGGTGTGGCCTTCGACCCGGCCGTAGCCGATGATGACGTTCGGTGCGTACAGCGACTGCATCTCCAGGAAGTGTGCGTCGTCCACGATCTGCTCAATGACCTTGCGAATGTCGTACGGCTGATTGGCCGAGTCCGGGATCAGCGCGTCCAGGGCGAAGTCTTCGTCGTCGAGTTCCAGCTCTTGGGAATGCTCCAGCACCGGGGCCTCGGCGAGGTTGTTGGAGGGCAGGAAGTCCAGGAGTTCGCGGACGAACTCGACCGCGTCGGCCTCATCGGAGGCCAGATAGGTGGACGTTCCCGTGTTGGTGTTGTGCTGGCGGGCGCCGCCCAGGGTTTCCATGTCCACGTCTTCGCCAGTGACCGTCTTGATCACGTCCGGGCCGGTGATGAACATGTGGGAGGTCTTGTCCACCATCACCACGAAGTCGGTCAGGGCGGGGGAGTAGGCCGCGCCGCCGGCGGAGGGGCCCATGATGAGGGAAATCTGGGGGACAACGCCGGAGGCATGGACGTTGTTTCGGAAGATGTCCGCGAACATCGCCAGCGAGGCAACGCCCTCCTGGATCCGTGCTCCGCCGCCGTCGAGGATGCCAACAACAGGGCAGCCGTTGCGCAGCGCGAATTCCTGGACCTTAACGATCTTCTCGCCGTTGACCTGGCTCAGGGAGCCGCCGTAGACGGAGAAGTCCTGGCTGTACACGGCTACGGGCCGGCCGTCCACCGTGCCGTAGCCGGAAACCAGGCCATCGCCGAGCGGCTTCTTCTTCTCCATGCCGAAGGCCGTGGAGCGGTGCACGGCCAGGGCATCAAACTCGACGAAGGAGCCGGCGTCGAGCAGCAGGTCGATCCGCTCGCGGCCGGTGTTTTTGCCGCGGGCGTGCTGCTTCTCGATCGCTTCCGGGCCGGAGGGCTGAACAGCTCGGGCCTGGCGGTCGCGGAAATCGGCAATCTTTCCCGCGGTCGTGGTCAGATCGTGGCTCATCAAGTGTCTCCGGCTCTGTAGCTGATGTTCTGCTGAATCGTGGTGGTATTCATGGTGCGCGGTGCGGTGGCCCCGTCCGTGTGGCGCTTTAGCTGGTCTCCACAAAAACCGGTCCTTGTTGGCAAGTCTAGTGACGCTATTGGCCCAGGCCGCTGTAGAAAACCTACAATAATCGCCCCGACTCTCACCGGCACCACCACCCCGGCCGGCCCGGAAATTGTCCGGACCGGAGCATCGCCGGGCGCCGCATCAGTGTTACTGGTCGGTAACATGAGTCGGCTAGAGTGTCCTTATGACTTCGAGCACTGATGCTTCGGGCGCCGCCGCAGGGCCCTACCAGGCCGCCGGTTCCCTCCAGGGCCGCACCATCCTCATCTCCGGGGGAAGCCGCGGCATCGGGCTGGCCATCGCTACCCGCGCCGCGCGCGACGGCGCCAACATCGTGCTGATGGCCAAGACCGGCCAGCCGCACGCCAAGCTGGAGGGAACTGTCTACTCCGCCGCCGAACAGATCGAGGCGGCAGGCGGGCAGGCGCTGCCGCTGGTCGGTGACGTGCGCAACGACGCGGATGTTGCCGGCGCCGTCGCAGCCGCCGTCGAACGCTTCGGCGGGATCGACATAGTCATCAACAACGCCTCCGCCATCGATCTTTCCAAGACCGACAAAGTCGACATGAAGCGCTACGACCTGATGCACGACATTAACGTCCGCGGCACCTTCCTGCTCTCCAAGCTCGCCCTGCCGGCGTTGCGCGAATCCGACGCCGGCCAGATCCTGACGCTCTCCCCGCCGCTGAACCTGGACCCCAAGTGGGCCGGCCTGCACCTGGCCTACACAATGGCGAAGTACGGCATGAGCCTGACCACCCTGGGCCTCGCCGAGGAGCTGAAGATCGACGGAATCAACGTGAACTCGCTCTGGCCCTGCACCCTGATCAACACCGCCGCAATCCGCAATATGCCGGGCGGCGAAAAGATCGTCCAGGGTGCCCGCGGCCCCGAAATCATGGCGGACGCCGCCCATGCGGTGTTGACCAGCAGCAATGCGATTCCGGAATCCGGCAGCTGGAGCGGGAACTTCTACACCGACGAGCAGGTCCTGGCCGCCGCCGGGGTCACCGACTTCACCGGCTACAGCCTTGGCGCACCGGAAGACCGGCTCATTCCTGACATCTTCCTCTGAGTTCACTGTGGTTTCGGTGCCGCCGGCGGAGCGGGAAGCGCCACCCCGGCGCTGACTCGGTAGGATTCAAAGCATGGAAGCCGCGCAGGAAGCCCCGGACCGTCCGCCCTTTGACCTCAACGCCCTCAGCGATCAGGCGTTCCTCGCCGCGGCCGGGATACCGCAGCTGACGGTGGTCGACTCGACCGGTTCCACCAACGCGGACCTGCTCCGCGGTGTCACCGAAGACCCCCGCTCGTACCCGGATCTCACAGTGCTCACCGCCGAATACCAGAGCGCCGCCCGCGGCCGCCTTGACCGGCGCTGGGAGGCCCCTGCCGGAAGCTCAATCTCCGTCTCGGTGGTGCTGCGCCCGGTCAATGCCGGGGGAAGGCCGTTGCCTACCCAGAGTTACTCCTGGCTTTCGCTGCTGGCGGCCCTTGCCCTGCGTGAGGCACTGCTGGAAACGGCCGGAATTCCCGCGGAACTCAAATGGCCCAACGACGTTCTGGTCCGTGGCCGGAAGATTGCCGGCATCCTGGCCCAGCTGGGCCCCAGGGACGGCGGCGCCGTGCCGCCCGTGGTGCTGGGGACGGGGCTGAACGTTACCCTCACCCAGGCCGAACTCCCGGTGCCTACCGCCACGTCCGTCCTGCTGGAGCACCCGACCACAGTGGATCGGACCGAACTGCTGAAGAGCTACCTGTCCCGGTTCGCCACCCTTTACCGCAGTTTCTGCAACGCCGACGGCGATCCCGCCGCGGGGCTGGCAGGGGGTCCCGCACTGCACAAGCGGGTCGAGCATGTGCTGACGACGCTGGGTAAGCAGGTCCGCGCGCAGCTCCCGGGGGACCATGAAATCATCGGCCACGCCACCCGCCTGGATGACTACGGCTCCCTGCTGGTGGTGGACGCCGGCGGGCACGAGCACGTGGTGACGGCCGGTGACGTTGTGCACCTGCGGCCCTGGTCGCCGCCAGGCGAGGGAACCAACCCCGGAAGTGCCCCAAGCGGTTATGCGTAAAGAGCTGCTCCCGGGCGAACAGGTCATTGTGATCACCCGGCCGCAGCCGCGGACCCTGCTGTGGCCGGCGTTGGCGTTTATCCTTGTTCCTGCCCTCGCGGCCTTTGCCAGCGCCTGGATAGTCAAGGGCGGCCCGGCCAAGCTCGCCCCGGTCCTCGCAAATGAGGCGGCAAACGCGACGCCCTGGCTGATCGGGAGCTGTGTGGTTCTCGCCGCCTCGGTGCTGCTGGGCTATTGCCTGCCCCGGACCATAACCTGGCAGACCACAAAGTACATCCTGACCAGCCAGCGCCTGATTGCCCGGTACGGCATGCTCAGGCGGCGGGATCAGCAGGTTTTCCTGGCCGCAGTCCGTAATGTGGTGATCCACCAGTCGTTGCTCCAACGCGTATTGCGCTCCGGGAATATATCCTTGGAAGCCGGGCACCCCGCGGGCATGGTGGTTCCCGACGTCCCGGAAGTCGCGACGTTCCGAAATTTCATCCTCGACGCCATTAATGAACTCCCGCGGGAGGTTCCAGGCGCCGTGGATCTGATGCACAACCCCGATCCGGTCTGGCCGGGGGAGACGAGAGAAGGTGGAAGAAATGAGCGCTGAGAACGTTCCCCCGGAGCAGCCCCGGGCTGAACCAGCAGAACCGGACGCCATCGCCCCTCCCACCGGGACCATGTCCGCCGAACGCATCGCGTTGAAAGCCCTGGAGCAGCGGCTGCTCGGCGGGGAACGCAAGCTCCGCCGCCGTGAAGTCGCCGCCGGCGCGGGCCTCTCGCTGCTTTCCGCCCGCAAACTCTGGCGTGCCCTGGGTTTTCCCAACATCGGCGACGAGGACGTCGCCTTTACCGAACGTGACCAGGCCGCGCTGAACACCATCGTGGATTTGGTCCGCGCCGGCAAACTCACCGAGGAAGCCGCGATTTCCGTCACCCGCGCCATCGGCCAGATGACGGACCGGATGGTTGTCTGGCAGGTCGAGGCGCTGGTGGAGGACATGGTTGACCAGCAGGGCGTCTCAGACCCTGTCGCCCGCAAAAACATGGTCAGCCAACTGCCTTCGCTCGTGGACGCGCTCGAGGAGATGCTGGTTTACTCCTGGCGCCGCCAGCTCAACGCCGGCGTCCAGCGCCTGGCTGTCCGCGCCGAGGCCGGGCTGGCTTCCAGTGAGGAAGGCCGCGAAGGTGACGAGGATGACGCCCCGCTTCCGCTGGCCAGGGCGGTCGGCTTCGCGGACCTGGTCTCGTACACGAGCCTGTCGCGCCGGATGAACGAAAAGACCCTTGCCCAGCTGGTGCAGCGTTTCGAGAACAAGTGCGCCGAGATTATTTCGGTGGGCGGCGGCCGCCTCGTCAAGACGGTGGGCGATGAAGTCCTCTACATTGCCGAAACACCCGCAGCCGGCGCCGAGATCTCCCTCGCCCTGTGCCAGGCCTTCACCGACGATGAGATCCTGCCGCAGGCCCGGGTGGCGATGGTGTGGGGCCGGATCCTGTCCCGGCTCGGCGACATCTACGGACCCACGGTGAACCTGGCGGCCCGGCTCACCGCGCTGGCGGACCCGGGCACTGTGCTCGTTGACTCGATGACCGCGGCCGCGCTGGAACAGGACGACCGCTTCGTCCTTCAGCCGCGGCCGGCCGAAGACGTCCGCGGCTTCGGCGAAATCCACCCGGTCCAGTTGCAGCGCGGCAGTGGCCGCGGACTGGTCCTGGACTAAAGCAGCCGCCGGGCTGCGCCGATGCCGTCCCGTCCGGCCGTGAACCGGCAGGTGTTTCTCTAATCGATGGTTGATATGGAATAGTCGACGCTATCTGGCAACCACACGCGCAATGCGCCCTGTGCCGTGGCCGGGACTTTCTGGGGGACATAAGCACACATGAAGACCTTCCTTGACGCCTTGCGGCCAAAAACCCGCCGGCCGGATGCCGCACGCCCGCTGACCGGCCCCTTCGCCGCCCCCCGGCGCCGGGTTATGGCCGGCACCGGCCTCGCTGTTGCCTCCGCCGTCCTGATTACCGGGGCCATCATTTATCCGGGGTTTAAGACCGCTGAGGTTCAGTTGAACGATGGCGGGGTGTGGGTGGTGTCGAAGTCGAAGAATGCGGTGGGTCGGTTGAATTATCCGTCCCGGGTTTTGGATGGTGCGGTGACGCCGGCGAGTTCGACTTTTGATGTGTTGCAGGATGCCGGGACTGTGTTTGTTGATGATAGTGCGGGTTCGACGTTGAATCAGGTGTCGGCGGCGCAGATGCGGTTGGGTGGGGATAAGAAGTTGCCGGGTTCGGCGGCGGTGAGTTTTGGTTCGGCGGTTATTGCGGTGACGGATCCGGCGAAGGGTACGGTGTGGGCGCTCTCGCCCTCGACGGTGAATGGTTTTGATGCTGAGGAGTCCGAGCCGGTGCTGGCTGGTTCGGCCGGGACGGTCTCTGCGGTGGGTTCCGATGACCGGATTTACAGTGCGGATCCGAAGACCGGTCAGGTGACGGTGACCTCGGTGGATGCTGAGGGCAAGGTGGAGCACTCGAGCGTCAGCGTCTGGGACGGGCTCAAGGGTGCGGGGGATTTGCAACTGAGCGTGGTGGGGGATGCGCCGGTGGTCCTGGATGCGGGGCGGGGAAAGTTGTTCCTGCCGGGCGGGCGTGAGTTGGCGTTGGAGCAGGCTCGGGATGCGAAGTTGCAGCTTTCGGGTCCGGCTGCGGACTCGGTCGCCGTTGCCACGCCGAAGGCGTTGTTGAAACAGCCGCTGGACGGGTCGACGGCGAAGACTGTCAGCTTTGGCGGGCAGGGTGTGCCGGCGGCGCCGGTGCAGCTTGCGGGGTGCATTCATGCGGCGTGGTCGGGGGCGAATAAGTATGTCCGTGAGTGTGTTAATGATGCTGATGACAAGAGCGTGGATGTGCCGAAGGCGAGTGCTTCGCCGTCGTATGTGTTCCGGGTGAACCGGGATTTGGTGGTCCTGAACGATGTGAACTCGGGCAATGTGTGGCTGGTGAACCAGAACATGCAGCTGGTCAACAACTGGGACGACGTCATCCCGCCGCAGCAGACTTCCGACGACGCCGACAAAGACTCCGCCGACGAAGTCCAGCAGACAGTGCTCCCGGACCGCACCAAACCCAACAGTGCCCCCGCGGCCAAACCGGACAGCTTTGGGGTGCGTGCCGGCAAGACCACCATCCTCCCGGTACTGGATAACGATTCCGACCCCGACGGCGACATCCTCACCGTCCGGGCGCCGGATCCGATCAGATCCGGGCTCCTGGCCCCGATCTACGGATCGACCGGATTCCAGGTCAGCGTGCCGGCAGACCGGACCGGCTCGGAAACGTTCAAATACACGGCAGACGATGGCCGCGGGCTCTCCGCCGCGGCCGACGTTACACTCACAGTCATCCCCGCCGGGGAGAATTCCGCCCCGCGGCAGAAAACCAACCGCAACACTGCCCTGGTGGTCCAGTCCGGCAAAATCGTCAGCCAGAACATCCTCCCCGACTGGATCGACCCCGACGGCGATGACCTCTACGTCGTCAGCGCCACCAGCAGCGACCCCCGGGACCAGGTCAAGGCCCGTCCGGACGGCCTGCTGAGCTTCCAGGACGCCGGTGCTGAGCCGGGACGCAAGACCGTCACCGTGACGGTCTCCGACGGCCGGTCCAGTACCGAAGGGAAGATCACCGTCGACGTCCGTGCGGCCGGCGCCCTCCCGCCGATCGCCAACGCGGACCACGTGGTCGCCGTCGCCGGTGTGGACACCCTGATTGCTCCGCTGAAAAACGACTCGGACCCCCAGGGCGGCGCGCTCCGCCTCGCCCAGGTCAGCCCGGACGGCAACTCGACGGCCACGATGGGGGCGGACCAGCAGACCTTTACCTTCAACTCCACCGCCCAGTCCGCCCACTACGTCACCTACCTCGTGACCAACGGCCCGGCGAGTGCCCAGCAGCTGGTCCGCGTC
Organism: Arthrobacter sp. UYCu512; assembly: GCF_040547075.1. Lineage (NCBI taxonomy): Bacteria > Bacillati > Actinomycetota > Actinomycetes > Micrococcales > Micrococcaceae > Arthrobacter > Arthrobacter sp. UYCu512. Next base: position 207,216 of record NZ_JBEPPA010000003.1, on the reverse strand, counting down.
GATGTGGTCCCCGGCGGCGGGGACGGCACCCCCGTGGCCGTCCGCGACACCGCCCTGCTGCCCAGCGGCGGCAGCGTCCTGGTGGATGTGCTCGGCAACGACTCCGATCCCTCGGGCGGTGTGCTGGTGGTGCAATCCGTGACCGCGGCAGACGGCCTGCCCGTGAACGTTGCCGTGCTGGACCACTCCGTTGTCCGGATCACCGACATCCGCGCGCAGGGCCAGCTCAACATCACTTACACCATCTCCAACGGCAAATCCTCCGCCAGCGGGGAGATCGCCGTACTGGTGGTCCCGGCCCCGACCAAGCTCCAGGCCCCGCAGGCGAAACCGGACGAAGCGACCGTGCGGGCCGGGGACGTCGTGACCATCCCGGTCCTGGCGAACGACACCGACCCCAACGGTGGAAAACTCACCCTGGAACCGGTGCTCGCGCAACAACCGGATGCCGCGGACGGCCGCATCTTCACCGCCGGTAACTCCCTGCGCTTCATTGCCGGTGAAGTTCCGAAGACCGTCTACGCGATCTACAAGGTCACCAACGCCTCCGGGCAGTCGGACTCCCAGCAGGTCACCATCCGGGTCCGGGGCCGCGACGACGAGCGGAACACCCGCCCCGAGCCGAAGAACCTCACGGCCCGCGTGGTGGCAGGGATGACCGTCCGGATCCCCGTGCCGCTAGACGGTGTTGATGCCGACGGCGACTCCGTCCAGCTGACCGGCGTGGAGAAGGCCCCCGCCATGGGAACAGCCTTGGTCAAGGACGGCTACCTCGAATTCACCGCGGCCGGCAAGGCGGCCGGAACAGACACCTTCAGCTACCGCGTCCGGGACCGGATCGGCGCCGAAAACACCGGCACGGTCATCATCGGCATCGCGCCGCAGGAGGCAAACAACCAGAAGCCCATCGCCGTCGATGACGGGGTGGACGTCAGGCCCGGCCGCAAGATCGCCGTCGAGGCCCTCCAGAACGATTCGGACCCGGACGGGGACCCGATCAGCCTGGTCGGCAACGGCTTTGAGGCCCGCGGCGAACTCGCGGTCGAGGCGGCCGAGGGTGGCAAGGTGCTCCTTACAGCCCCCGGCGCCGCCAGCAACGAGAGCGTCAGCTACAAGATCCAGGACGACAAAAAAGCTCAGGGCAGCGCCGTCATCCGGGTCCGGGTCAGCCCGGACGCCGCCCTGAAACTGCCCATCGCGAGGGACGACGTGGTGACCCCCGCCGAAACACTTGGCAAGGCCGCCGTCGACGTCCCCGTCCTGAAGAACGACTCGGATCCCGACGGCGTCGGGTCCGACCTTAGGATCAGCCTGCCCGACGGCAACCCGAACGCCCGGGTGGGCGACGGCAGTGTCCGGGTGGCCCTCGCGCCGACGGACCAGCTGGTCCCCTACACAGTTACCGACGTCGACGGCCAAAGCGCGACGGCGGTCATTTGGGTCCCCGGCCAGGGCGAAGAGCACCCCACGCTGGCCAAAACCGACGTCGTCGAAGTGATGGCCGGCAAGCAAATCGACCTGGACCTGAACGACTACGTCCGGGTCCGGGAGGGCCGCACGCCCCGGATCACCCAGCTGGACAACGTCCGTGTGCAGGGCGCTGACCCGCAGAACGTCGTGGCAGGCAACGGCAGCGCGCTGCGCTACGCCGCGCTCAAGGACTATGTGGGCCCCGGCTCCGTCACCTTCGAAGTCACCGACGGCACCGGACCGGACGATCCGCAGGGCCTCAAATCCACCCTCAGTATCATCACCACTGTGATTCCCGATCCGAACGCGAACCACCAGCCGAGCTTCAGCGGAGCCACCCTGGAGGTGCCCAAGGCTGAGTCCGCGAGCCTGGAGCTGGGCAACCTGGCCAAGGACGTTGACTCCGGGGACCAGGAGAAGCTCACGTTCGAACTCGACGGCACCCTGCCCGAAGGCTTCAAGGCATCCATGGATGGCGGGACCCTGAAGGTCACCGCAGACTCCGCCAAGGCCGCCGGCTGGAAGGGCAGCATCCCGGTCAAGGTCACCGATGGCCGCTCCGAGCCGGTCAAGGCAAGCATCACGGCGACCGTCGTGGCCTCCAACCGTCCGCTGCCGGTCGCGAACGAGGACGTCATCGAGAAAGCCAACGCCGGCAAGACCGAGACCATCAATGTGCTCGCCAACGATTTCAACCCCTTCAGCGACACCCCGCTGAAGATTGTCGCCGCCACCGTGGAAACCGGCTCCGCAGCCGGACAGCCAGTAGTTGCCGGGGACTCGATCACGCTCACCCCGGCCGCCGGTTTCAAGGGCGTGCTGGTGCTGCGCTACACCGTGATGGACAAAACCAACGACGTGTCCCGGCAGACCGATGGCCGGGTCCGGATCACGGTCCGGGACAAGCCGGATGCCCCCTCGGCGCCGGCCGCCACCGACGTGCGCAGCCGGACAGCTGTGCTCAAATGGGCGCCGCCCTCGGACAATGGTGCCACCATCAGCAAATACGCGGTGCGCTCCAGCAACGGCTTCAGCCAGGAGTGCCCGACCACCACCTGCACACTCAGCGGACTGACCAACGACGTTAAGTACGTCTTCACCGTAACCGCCACCAACGAGGTGGGGGAGTCCGTGCCCTCGCCGGCCTCCAACGAGATCAGGCCGGACGAGAAGCCCTCGCCGCCGGAGGCCCCCACGGTCAAAGCCGGGGACAAGAACATGGTGATCGCCTGGCCCGCGGCCAAGTCCGAAGGCTCGGCCGTGAAGAGCTACAACCTGGAGATCTCCCCGCCGCCGGCCAGCGGAATCGCCGTGAAAAACGGTGTGGCCGGCCTCGGCTACACCTGGCCCGGGCTGACCAACGGCGTGCGGTACAAGGTCCGCGCCCAGGCCGTCAACGAACTCGGCCCCTCTGAGTGGGGCCTCTACTCGGCCGAAGACAACCCCGCCGGCATGCCGGCCGCCCCGGCAGCCCCGACGACGGCTGTGGCATCCGCCGTCGGGAGCTCCAACCAGCTGAAGGTGAACTGGACCGAGCCGAACACCAACGGCGACGCCATCAAGAACTACTACGTCACCATGAGCGGCGGCGGCGGCACCACCCAGACCCAGCTGGTCGCCGGAACGGTGCGGACCGCGAACTTCACCGCGAACAACTCCGAGGCCGGCTACACCTTCACGGTCCAGGCCGAGAACAAAGCGGGTAAAGGCGCGGTCAGTGCGGCCTCGGCACCGCGCCGTGCCACCGGCAAGCTCAGCCCGGTCTCCGGCGTGAGCGCGACGCCGGCGGACACCGGCGGCGCGGGCCGGGCCGTGGTCATCAACTTCCGCGAACTCGACGCGGCCGGGCGCAACGGCTCCCAGCCCGGGGAGGTCAGCTACACGTACTACGCGAGCCCCAGCGGAAAGACCGGGGCAGTGACGCCGGGCCAGAAGGTCGGCGGCTTCACCAACGGCCAGGCCGGCACCATTACCGTGACGGCCAACTCGTCCGTCGCGCCGAGCTCCGACGCCAGTACCGGGGCCGCCGCCACACCGTACGGCGCACCCGGAACGCCCGCGGCGTCCGGGCAGAACGGCGCCGAGAACCAGAAGAACCTCAGCTTCAACTGGAGCTCGCCGTCCACAACGGGCAACGACGTCGCCTACACGCAAATCAAGATCGACACCGGAGGCTGGGAACGGGTCGCCGCCTCGGGCAGCCGGACCATCAACACCGGCGGCTTCAGTGAACCGCACCAGATCCAGGTCCAGACCGTCAACTCAGTCGGTACCGGCGGTCCGATCGCGTCGGCCTCGGCCCGGTCCGGGACCGAGAAGACCCGTTGGACCACCAGGCTCAACACGGGCATGACCCGCAGCTGCACCGACCTGCCCGGCGCGACGTCGTACGACAACAGCCAGCCGGGGAACTTCACCTGCGACGGCCAGGGCGGCACCAACCGGCCGTGGATGGCAGCGTCCGACGTCTTCGACATCATGTGCTGGAAGCCGCACGGCACCCCGTACAGCGGGAACGGCGAGTGGTACTACATCGTGCGCGGTTCGCCGAACCAGACGCGCTGGATCGATTCGCGGCACACGACTATCGGACCACCCGGGCAGAGCGGCGTTCCGCTGTGCACCTTCCCGGTCGGAGCAACACCATAGCCGCCGGCCCGGGCCGGGAACCGCTCGACGGGCAGTCCTCCCCATCGCATGCCGCCGGATCATTGGGTAGGCTGTGGCGGGAAGTGCGCGGCCCTGTCTCGGGTCTGCCGGGGAACCACAACGCAATCTTGAAGGAATCTGAGCTGTGACACGTCTGCTCGCCACGCTGGAATCCAAAATGCCGGGATCCAAGAAACCCGGATCAACGAAGCCGCGATCCGGCCATCCTGGGTCCAACGCACGGCGCAAGAAGCTTATTGCTGGTGCCGCTATTGTGTCTGCTGCGGCCGTCCTGGTTGCTGCTGCCATCATTTATCCGGGGTTTAAGACCGCTGAGGTTCAGTTGAACGATGGCGGGGTGTGGGTGGTGTCGAAGTCGAAGAATGCGGTGGGTCGGTTGAATTATCCGTCCCGGGTTTTGGATGGTGCGGTGACGCCGGCGAGTTCGACTTTTGATGTGTTGCAGGATGCCGGGACTGTGTTTGTTGATGATAGTGCGGGTTCGACGTTGAATCAGGTGTCGGCGGCGCAGATGCGGTTGGGTGGGGATAAGAAGTTGCCGGGTTCGGCGGCGGTGAGTTTTGGTTCGGCGGTTATTGCGGTGACGGATCCGGCGAAGGGTACGGTGTGGGCGCTCTCGCCCTCGACGGTGAATGGTTTTGATGCTGAGGAGTCCGAGCCGGTGCTGGCTGGTTCGGCCGGGACGGTCTCTGCGGTGGGTTCCGATGACCGGATTTACAGTGCGGATCCGAAGACCGGTCAGGTGACTGTGACCTCGGTGGATGCTGAGGGCAAGGTGGAGCGCTCGAGCGTCAGCGTCTGGGACGGGCTGAAGGGTGCGGGGGATTTGCAACTGAGCGTGGTGGGGGATGCGCCGGTGGTCCTGGATGCGGGGCGGGGAAAGTTGTTCCTGCCGGGCGGGCGTGAGTTGGCGTTGGAGCAGGCGCGGGATGCGAAGTTGCAGCTTTCGGGTCCGGCTGCGGACTCGGTCGCCGTTGCCACGCCGAAGGCGTTGTTGAAACAGCCGCTGGACGGGTCGACGGCGAAGACTGTCAGCTTTGGCGGGCAGGGTGTGCCGGCGGCGCCGGTGCAGCTTGCGGGGTGCATTCATGCGGCGTGGTCGGGGGCGAATAAGTATGTCCGTGAGTGTGTTAATGATGCTGATGACAAGAGCGTGGATGTGCCGAAGGCGAGTGCTTCGCCGTCGTATGTGTTCCGGGTGAACCGGGATTTGGTGGTCCTGAACGATGTGAATTCGGGCAATGTGTGGCTGGTGAACCAGAACATGCAGCTGGTCAACAACTGGGACGACGTTATCCCGCCCAAGAACCAGTCCGATGACCAGGACCAGGAGTCGGCGGACAACAACACCATCAATATCCTGCCGGACCGCACCAAACCCAACCGGCCGCCGGAAACCAAACCGGACGCCGTCGGCGTCCGTCCGGGCCGCACCACAGTCCTGTCCGTACTCGATAACGATTCCGACCCCGACGGCGACGTCCTCACGGCCTCCGTGGGCGACAAAGGCCCCGCCTCCGGCGGCCTCGAGAACATCTACGGCGGCACAGCTTTCCAGGTCACAGTGCCGGCCGACGCGAAACCGGGCACCGAAACGTTCGGCTACAGCGCCGCAGACGGCCGCGGTCTCTCCGCCGCCGGCAGCATCACCCTCAGCGTCGTGGGCCCGGACGAGAACAGGCCGCCCTTGTTCAAACGCGGAGACCCCACCACCATGCTGGTGGAGCAGGGCAAAACCGTCAGCCAGAACATCCTCACCGACTGGACTGATCCCGACGGCGATGACCTGGTGCTGATGGACGCCAAGGCGGACAACGAACAGGACCAGGTCAAGGTCCGCCGCGACGGCCTGCTCACGTACCAGGACTCCGGCGCCGCGCCCGGTAAAAAATCCGTTACGGTGTCCATCTGGGACGGGCGCGCCACCACCACTGCCAAAGTCATCGTCAACGTCCAGCCCCCCGGCGCCCTGCAGCCGGTGGTCAACGCGGACCACGTCACCGCCGTCGTCGGCCAGGACCTCCTGATCGCGCCGCTGAAAAACGACGTCGACCCCAACGGCGGCGCCCTGCGCCTCGCCCAGGTGGAAGGCGCCGGAACCGCCCAGCTGGGACCCGTGACGGACGGTGGCACTTTCACCTTCCGCAGCGACACCCCCGGACCGGTTTACCTGACGTACATTGCCAGCAACGGCCCGCAGAGCAGCCAGGGCCTGATTCGTGTAGACGTTGAATCCGGCAAGGACTCCGGCAAGCCGGTGGCCGTCCACGACGTCGCGCTGCTGCCGGTCGGCGGCAGTGTGCTCCTGGACCCGCTGGCCAATGACTCGGACCCGTCCGGGGGAGTGCTGGTGCTGCAGTCCGTCCAGCTGCCGGAGAACACAACAGCCTCTGTCAGCGTGATCGATCACAGCATGCTGCGGATCACTGACGTTGTGGGCACCAAGGAACCCTTTACCTTCAGTTACACCATGTCCAACGGCACCAGGTCGGCCACGGGCAGCGTCGCCGTGGTCCCGGTCCCGGCCCCCGCCGTCGTCGAGGCCCCCCAGCCCAAACCGGACGAAGTGAACGTGCGGGTCAACGACGTTGTCACCATCCCGGTGCTGGCCAACGACACGCACCCGCAGGGCGAAAAGCTGAGCGTGGACCCGGTGCTCCCGCAGCCCGTCCCGTCGGCCGACGGCAAGAGTTTTATCTCCGAAAACACGCTGCGCTTCATCGCCGGCGCCGAGCCCAAGACGGTCCGCGCCATCTATAACGCCGTGGACCCGCAGGGCCAAAAGAGCGCCGCTGCCGTCACCATCCACATCCTGCCGCTCGACGGCGCCCAAAACACCCGGCCGCAGCCGAAAAACCTCACCGCCCGCGTCGTGGCGACCGGGTCCGTGCGGATCCCGGTGGAACTCGACGGGATCGACCCCGACGGCGACTCGGTCCAGCTGACCGGCATCGACAGCACCCCCGCCATGGGCACAGCCACAGCGGGCAGCAACTTCATTGACTTCACGGCAGCCGGGGACGGCGCCGGAACGGACAGTTTCCGCTACAAAGTCGTGGACCGGCAGGGAGCCATCAACACCGGCACCGTGACCGTCGGGATCGCCCCGCGCGGTGACACCAACCAAAAGCCGACCCCTGTCGATGACGAGGTCAAGGTCCGGCCCGGGCGGCAGATCGCGGTGGACGCCATGCGCAACGATACCGATCCCGACGGCGACCCCATCCGGATCGCCGGCGACGGCATCGAGGCCGCCCCGGAGCTGCAGGCGACAGTCAGCAAGCAGAGCTCCCGCATCATCCTGCTTGCACCAGGCGGGGAAGGCACCGTTAACGTGCGCTACTCGGTGGCGGACGACCGCGGCGCGACGGCCCAGGCGGCCATTTCCGTCAAGGTCGACAAGAACGTCCCGCTGCTGGCTCCGGTTGCCCGGGATGACCGGGTGACCTCTGCCCAGACGCTCGGGAAAACGGCCGTCGACGTCCCCGTCCTGAAGAACGACGAGGACCCTGACGGCGTGGGCGAGAACCTCAAGATCGCCTCTGAGGTGCCCACGGCGAAGCCCGGCACCGACGGCAACATGATCGTGGAGCTGACGGAGCAGCCGCAGCTGATCCCCTACACCGTCGAAGACGTGGACGGCAGGCAGTCCACCGCCATCATCTGGGTCCCGGGGCTGGGCCAGCAGGTACCCACCCTGGCCAAGGACGAGGTCATCGAGGTTATCGCCGGGCAGTCCGTGCCAGTGGACCTCAAGGAGTGGGTCAAGGTCCGCGAGGGCCGCACGCCGCGCCTGACCCAGACGGACCGGATCAAACTTATTGGCGCCGACGGCTCCGACCCCGTGGCCGGCAACGGCACTGCCCTGAAATACAGTGCGGGCAAGGACTATGCGGGTCCCGGTTCCCTCAGCTTCGAGGTCACCGACGGCTCCGGCCCGGACGACCCCGCCGGCCTGAAAGCAACCCTCAGCATCCGCACCAGGGTGCTGCCGGACCCCAACCGCAACAACCCGCCAGTGCTGCTGGGCAGCCAGGTGGACGTGCCCAAGGCTGACTCCGCCACGACCGACCTGGCCAAGTTGACCACCGATCCGGATGACGGCGACGTCGACACGATGAAATACGAGCTCGTCGGCAGCGTGCCGGCCGGCTTCGATGCCAGCATCGACGGCAAGACCCTAAGAGCCGCCGCCAAGGACGGCACCAATGCCGGGACCGCGGGCGCCGTCCAGGTCAAGGCCAAGGACCCCCGGGGACTCGAGGCGACGGCCACCTACCAGCTCACCGTGACCGCCTCCAACAGGCCCAAACCGGTCGCCAACGACGACGTCGAAACCAACGCCGCCGCCGGGAAGCCCGTCACCGTCAGGGTGCTCGACAACGATGCCAACCCGTTTCCGGAGACCGCGCTGAAGATTGTCTCGGCAGTGACCGAGACGGGCCAGGGCACCGCCGCCGCCACCGGCGACACCGTCACGGTGACCCCTGCCGACGGGTTCTCGGGAACCATGATCGTGGCCTACACGGTGGCGGATAAGACCGGCGAGTCCTCGCGCTACGCCACGGCCCGGATCCGGCTGACGGTCAAGGACAAGCCGCTGGCGCCGACCACGCCGCAGGCCGCGAGCGTGGGGGACAGCACTGCGTTGCTGAACTGGGCCGCGCCAGCGGACCGCGGCTCGGCCATCACCAAATACACGGTGTTTGGGGAGGGCGGCTACAGCCAGGACTGCCCGGCCAACTCCTGCACGCTGACCGGACTGACCAACAACACCAAATACCATTTCCAGGTCACGGCCACCAACGCCCTGGGCACCTCGGAGCGGTCCCCGGCATCGGCCGAGGTACGCCCCGACGTTAAGCCGGACACCCCGGCCGCGCCGGCCCTGAAGTTCGGCGACACCCAGCTCGCCGTGGCCTGGACGGCCCCCGCGTCCAAGGGCTCGCCGGTCAAGTCCTACGACCTGGAAATCTCGCCGGCGCCGGCAGGCCAGAACGCCCAGATCCAGAACCTCACCTCGGTGAGCTACCTCTGGAAGGGCCTCAAAAACGGTGTCGCCTACAAGGTCCGCGTCCTGGCCCGGAACGATGCGAAGGAGCCCTCCGAGTGGAGCGCCTATTCGGCCGCCGAGACTCCGGCAGGGGTCCCGGTGACCCCGGCGGCACCGAGCGCCAGCCAGGCCGGTTCCGTGGGGAACCAGAGCCAGCTTAAGATTTCCTGGGCGGCGCCGAACAACAACGGCGACGCGGTCTCGGCCTATACGCTGATTACCCTGAACGGCGGCGCGCCGGTATCGACCCAACAGGTCGCCGGCACCTCGCAAAACGTCACGGTGGCGAATTCGGAAGCGGATTACACCTTTACTGTTTCGGCAACCAACAAGGCCGGGACCTCCGGAGTGAGTCCGCAGTCAGCCCGGATCCGGGCCGCAGGCAAGCCCGGCACGGTCAGCAGCGGGACCGTAAAGGAGACCGGCACCAGCGGCCAGTTGGCCGTGACGTTCACGCCGCTCACGCAGGCCCAGCGCAACGGCTCCCAGGCCACGGAGATCACCTACCGCTGGTCCACCGCCAGTGGCTCCGGCCCGATCAACGCCGGCGGCGGCACCATCGGCGGCCAGCCGAACGGCCAGAACGTCACCGTCAACATCATCGCCGCCTCCACCAAAAACAATGTCGCCGGGGACGCGAACGCGATCGGTACGGGCAATCCATACGCCCCGCCGAACGCCCCCAACGTCAACGGCGGCAAGTCAGGTGCCGGGGATGGCCAGGTCCACTGGACGTGGAACAACCCCAGCACCAACGGCCGGCCCCTGGCCCGGTATGAAGTGAACCTCGACGGCGGCGGCTGGACATCCGTTGGCACGGCCAACAGGTTCGATGCTGCCGGGGGCGGCTGGGACAAGACCAGGACCCTGCAGGTGAGGGCCTTCACAGTGGCCTACGGCGGGGCGGGACAGGCATCGGCCACGTCCGGGAACGATCCCACACCGCCGCCGCCTGCCTCGCAGATCCAGGTCGATGCCTCAAGCGTCCGGACGTGCCCGGGCCAGCCGGGAAAGCCTGATTCCTTCGTCCCCGGTTCCCCCTCGAGCTGCGGTGTCGGTTGGGTGGATCGGGCCGAGGGCAAGCTCACCATCAACTGCACCAAGGACATTTACGGCAACGGCACACCCTGGTTCCGTGTGACCCAGGGCAGCCACCCAAATTGGTTCGTCAAGTCCACCACAGTGGATCTGTACGGACCCCGGCCCGGCGGCTGCTGATGCCTGCCACTGTCCCCAACGCCGCCCCCCGCGGGGCTCCCCGCCGCCGGCACCCCACGCAATTCCACCCAGAACAGAACAGGACCACCCCATGACCATGACCACCGAACAGGCCGAATGGTTTTCCGGCACCTTCGAAAAACTCGTCGCCAACGTCGGCCAGGCCGTCCTGGGCAAGGCCCACGTCATCCGGTTGACTTTTACCGCGATGCTGGCCGAGGGGCATGTCCTCTTCGAAGACGCCCCGGGGACCGGCAAAACCTCGCTTGCACGCGCCCTCGCGGCCACCGTGCAGGGCTCCAACAACCGCATCCAGTTCACCCCCGACCTGCTGCCCTCGGACGTCACAGGCGTGACCATCTATGACCAGAAGACGCAGAAGTTCGAGTTCCACAAGGGACCGATCTTCAACAACATCGTGCTGGCCGATGAAATCAACCGGGCCTCGCCCAAGACGCAGTCGGCGCTGCTTGAGGTGATGGAAGAATCCCGTGTCACGGTGGACGGCACCACCTACGAGGCGGGACGGCCGTTTATGGTGATGGCCACCCAGAACCCGATCGAACAAGCCGGCACCTACCGGCTGCCGGAGGCCCAGCTGGACCGCTTCCTGATCAAGACCTCCATCGGCTACCCGGACCACGCCTCCACGGTGCAGTTGCTCGGCGGCGCCAACCTGAAGGACCGGTCCAAGGGAATGACCGCAATCATCACCACCCAGGCGATCGCGGACATGGCGGACCTCGCCGCCACCACCCACGTGGACACCGCCGTGCTGGAGTACATCTCCCGGCTCTGCGAGGAAACCCGCAACGCCCCGGAAACCCGCCTCGGCGTTTCCGTCCGCGGTGCCCTCGCCATGGTCCGTGCCGCAAAAGTCTGGGCCGCCAGCCAGGGCCGGAACTTCGTGCTCCCGGACGACGTCAAGGACCTGGCCGCCGTCGTCTGGACCCACCGCCTGGTCATGGACCCGGAAGCCGAATTCTCCGGCGCCAGCCCCGAGGCCGTCCTGGCCCGGGTACTGGGCGAAGTTGCCGCACCGCAGCAACGCGCCGCCGCGCTGTAGCGGCACCGAGTAGCGCTCCCCGTCACCCCGAACGAACAAAGGCACCCATATGTCCTCCAGCACTCCGCTGGCCCGGCTTGCTGAACGCCTGCAACGGCCCTTCCACCGGGACGGCAGGCCGACCCGGCTGCACCCGGCCTCCCTCTGGGCCGAGGCCGGGAGCACCGCGGGCCTTGCCCTGGCCCCGGCCCGCCGCAGCCTGCGGGCGCTCTGGCTGCGCTACGCGTGGCCGGTGCTCTCCCTGGTGAGCGTGCTGGGCTGGTTCGTGCTGGCTGCCGCGGCCCTGCTGTGGACCGTCGGGCAGGCCTTTGGCTGGCAGGAAGCCAAGGCGGCCGCGATCGCCGCGTTTGTCCTGTTTGTGCTTGCTGTCGGCTTCGTCCTGGGCCGCTCGTCCTACGGCGTCGTGCTGGACCTGGCCCGGAGCAGGGTGGCAGTCGGCGACAGCGCCGTCGGCAGCATCTCGGTCTCCAACACCTCCGTCCGGCCCCTGCTGCCGGCGGACCTGGAACTTCCGGTCGGTGCCGCCACCGCCGTTTTCCACTTGCCCCGGATGAAACCGCAGCAGACCCATGAGGACCTGTTCACCATCCCCACCGCACGCCGCGCCGTGATTGTTGTGGGCCCGGTCCGGTCGGTCCGCGCCGATCCGCTGCACCTGCTGCGCCGCCAGGTGCTGTGGACGGAACCAGAGGACTTGTTTGTGCACCCGAAAACCGTGGCACTGGCCGGCTCGGCTGCCGGTTTCATCCGAGACCTCGAGGGTATGCCCACCACTGACCTTTCCAGCGCCGACGTCTCCTTCCATGCCCTGCGCGACTATGTGCCCGGCGATGACCGGAGGCACATCCACTGGAAAACCACAGCCCGCACCAACAAGCTGATGGTCCGGCAGTTCGAGGAAACCCGCCGAGCCCACCTCGCCATCTCGCTGTCCATCAACACAAACGAATACGCCTCCGAGGAGGAATTCGAGCTCGCCGTCTCAGCGGCGGCCTCGATCGGACGGCAGGCCATCCGCGAACAACGCGACCTCGACGTTTTGACCCAAAAAGGACCGCTGCGCTGCGAAACGGGCCGCAACATGCTCGATGACATGACCCGGATCGTCGGCGCACCCCAGCGCAAAACCGCCGTCGACCTGGCCCGCAGCCTGGCGGACACCGTCCCCAATGCCTCCGTTGTGTTCCTGCTCGTCGGCAGCAACGTCACCCCCACCCAGCTGCGCTCCGCCTCGGCCTCGGTGCCGCTGGGTGTCCGCAGCCTCGCGGTCCGGCTCCAGTCCGGAGCCGCGCCGGCCAGGGCCAACATCGGGGACCTGACCGTGCTGACCCTCGGAGACCTCTCAGACCTGGCCGCAGTGCTGCGGAAGGCGGCAGCATGAGCACCGCCACAACGGCCCGGCGGCGCAGCAACGCCGCCGCGCCGAAACGTTCCGGATTCGCCGGCGGCCAGCCGCTATGGCATCTCGCGCTCGACGCCGGTGCCCTCACCGTGCTGCTGGGCCTCGGCGTGCTGGGCTTCGGCCTCAGCTTCGGCGGCGACCCGTACTACCTGGTCGCGGGCTTCGGCGGCATCCTGCTGGGCCTCGCCCTGGCCGCGGCCACAGTGCACTACCGGCTCGGGCTCCTGATTACCGCCGCCCTGACACTTACTGTATACCTCGTTTTCGGCACGGCACTGGCGGTCCCGGAGGCCTCGTTCGCCGGCGTCCTGCCCACCCTCGCCTCGCTGCGCACCCTGCTGCTGGGCGTTGTGTTCGCCTGGAAGGATATGCTCACCGTCGGCGTTCCGGTCGGCACCGCCGGTGGAACGTTGATTGTGCCGTTCCTGAGCTCGCTCCTCACCGCGCTGGCCGCCGGGCTGCTGATTTGGCGGCTGAAAAGCCCGTACTGGCCGCTGTTGCCGGTGCTGGTGCTGTTCATCACGGGCATTGCGTTCAGCACAAACGCCAGTTTCCTCACGGTCGAACGCGGTATCTCACTCACGGTTGTCGCTATCGCCTGGGCCACCTTTCGCCGCGACGCGCTGCGCCGCAGCGACACCCGCAAGGTCTCCGTGAACCGGCTGGAGACGGACCCGGCCAACGCCCGCTCCGCCACCCTTCGCCGGCTGGGCACCGCCGCGGCCGTGATCGCCGTCGCCGTCGGGGTCACCGCCGTCGCGTCCCCGCTGGTCACCGCGGGCGAGGACCGCCGGGTGCTGCGCAACACAATCGTTCCGCCGTTCGACCCCAAGGACTACGTCACCCCGCTGGCGAGCTTTCGGAACTTCGTCAAGGACAAAAAGGACGACAACCTCTTTGTCGTCAAGGGCCTGCCCAAGGACGCCCGGGTCCGGCTCGCCGCCCTCGACTCCTTCAACGGCACCAACTACAACATGGATCCCAACGGCTCCGGCAGCTTCAGCAAGGTCGGCGACGCCAAGTCCATCAACACCCTGGCCGACGCCGGCGGGATCGTCCCGAGCAACAATTACGCCCTGGACATCACGATCGGGGACTACCAGGGCTACTTCTTGCCCGGCGGCCGCAAAACCACCGGGATCAGCTTTGTCCGCGACGGCTCCGGCGCGGCGTCCGGCCTGTACTTTAATGCCGGCACGGACACCGCTGTGACGACCAAGGGGCTTGCCAAGGGCGACTCCTACCGGGTCCAGGTAGCAGATCCCGCCACCTTGGAACACGGCCAGCTGACGCAGTACGACTTCGCCAAGATAGCCCTGCCGGATGCCGCCGAGGTACCGCCGGTTGTCGGGTCCCAGGCCAACGAGCTGGCGGCCGACGCCCCTACGGCCATTGACCGGGTGCGCCAGGTCGAGGCTCACTTCCAGAAGAAGGGCGCCTTCAGCAACGGCCTGATCGCCGACGGCCAGCTGCCCAGCGTCTCCGGTCACAGCGCGAACCGGATCCGGAGCCTGCTCACCGCCAAACAGATGCTCGGCGACGACGAACAGTACGCCGTCGCGATGTCCCTGATGCTCCGGCACCTCGGCATCCCGTCCCGGGTAGTGATGGGGTTCTACCCGGACCCGAAAAGCCCGGAAAACGGTGCCGGCGAGGTGAAGATCACCGGCAAGGACGTTCACGCCTGGGTTGAGGTCGCCTTCGACCGTGTGGGCTGGGTGTCCTTCGACCCGACGCCGCCGAAGGACAATGTGCCGATCCCGCCGGACCCGGAAAACAAGTCCAAACCCAAGCCGCAGGTGCTGCAGCCGCCGCCCCCGCCGCAGGAACCCGCGGACCTTCCGCCGGACTCTTCACCGGATGCGCTGGACGCGGATGAGAAGAAAAACAACCCCTGGCTGTTCTGGGGACCGCTCCTGACGGCGATCGGGTTCGCGCTGATCCCGGTGGGGATCCTCGCGCTGCCGTTGCTGCTGATCGCGCTGCTGAAGTCGCGGCGCCGGAAGGCGCGCTTCAGTGACGGACCGGCTGCGCAGCGTGTCGGCGGTGGCTGGCGCGAAGTGGTGAGCCTCGCGGCCGACCTCGGCGCCGAAGTGGACAGCCGCGCGACCCGCCGGGAGTCCGCCGTTGTGCTTGCCGAGGCGTTTCCGTCCGCCCGGGGGACCACCATCCTGCTCGCCAACCGGGCCGATGCCGCAATCTTCGGCGCCGGCCAGCCCAGTGAGGACCAGGTGCGGCAGTACTGGGAAATCGTGGACGGCTCGCTGCAGGAGATGACCGGAGCGCTCGGGTTTTGGGGACGGCAGCGGGCCCGGTTCTCGCCGCGCTCCCTGCTGGCTGACGGCCGGGCGGCGCTCACCCTGCGGGGCCTCAAACCCCGCGTTCCGGGCACAAAACGCGGCCGGCAGGCAGCTCCGGCAACACCGGCAGGTACAGTGGAGTCCGGCCCGGTGCAGGCAGCCTCCGTTGCTGCTGCCGCCGACTCTGCAGCCGACGCCAGCCAGACCGCCAGGAAGAACCACAACGAGCCATGACCGACGACGTCGAACGCTGCCCGCGCTGCCAACAGCCGCTCCGGCCGGGGGCTGCCTTTTGTACCTCCTGCGGGACGCCGCTGAGCAACCGTTCCGCGCGGAACGCCCACAACGTGCGGGAGCCTTCGCATGCGCACGGGATCCCCGGTAGGATCCCCGTAACGCAGGGCCCCGCCCCGGCCCGCGGACAAGGGGGAGGTCCTTCGGTGCCACACAAGCTGGAGCTGGTACCCGCGGCTGCCGGGAAACGGCTGGGTGCGGCAGTGCTGGACTGGCTGGCGCCGGTGACCATCCTGACTGTGCTGCTGGCCATCGGGCTGGCCGGTATTACCCGGAGCCAGAGCGGCGGCTTTATCGTGTACAACACCTCGTCCCTGGTGCTGTTCGGCGGCATTGGTGCAGGCGTCACCCTGATCTACACAGTGGTTCTTGCCGTGCTTGAGGGCCGTTCCGGCGTGACGGCCGGCAACAGCCTGATGGGCATCCGCAGCTCGGACGCCGATGGTTTCGCGCCGGGCGGGGGAGCGGTGTTCCTGCGTGGCCTTATCACCGGGGCCGGTCTGCTGCTCGCCGTGATCGCTGCGGCTGCCGTGGTGATTTTCCAGTGGTTTGGTGTGGCCTTGGTGGTGCTGGGGCCCCTCGTGTTCCTCGGCGCTGCCTGGGCTGTCCTGGTGGTCCTGTCCAGCTCGTGGGATCGGAACGGGAAGCTCCGCGGCTGGCACGACGCTGCCGCGAAGACCTTGGTCTTCGATGTAAAGGCCGGACGCAACCCGATCACGACCGGTGGGATCCAAGGCCCTTACAGCTTCGCGCCCCTTGACCTTCCAGCGGTCCGGCAGGTCGCTTCGCCGTTGGCCGGAGCCATGGCCGCCGCGCCGCCCGCGTCCGCCCGGCCCGCCCCGGCCGCAGCCGCGGCGCCCGCGTCCGCCCCGGCCGCAGCCGCGGCGCCCGCCGACGGCCAATGGCAGCCGCCGGTGCTCGGGCCGCAGCCCGGCCCAGCCCACCAGCCCGGCCCAGCCCAGGAGGGCGCCGTCGCAAGCGTCCTGCCGGCCGGGCACCCCGACGAGGACCATGACCGTACCCAGGTCCGCGACACACAGGCACCGATCACCGTGGCGATGCTCCGGATCCGGCTTGATGACGGCCGTGAGATTGAGCTGGACCGTACGGTGCTGGTCGGCCGGAACCCCGCCGGGCACCCCGGCGAGGGGCCGGTGCAGCTTATCCCGGTCGCCGATCCCGGGCGTTCCA
Source organism: Arthrobacter sp. UYCu512 (assembly GCF_040547075.1). Classification (NCBI taxonomy): domain Bacteria; kingdom Bacillati; phylum Actinomycetota; class Actinomycetes; order Micrococcales; family Micrococcaceae; genus Arthrobacter; species Arthrobacter sp. UYCu512. Next base: position 190,552 of record NZ_JBEPPA010000003.1, on the reverse strand, counting down.
TTTCCAAGACCCACCTCCATCTGCACGCCGGAAACGGGGGCGTCTGGGTGACGGACCGCAACTCCACCAACGGCAGCGCCGTCAGCACCCCGGACGGTACCCATGCCGTTCTCGCGGCGGGGGTACCCACCCACGTCCGCCCAGGTTCCACCGTGCACTTCGGTGACCGCTCCTTCTACCTAGGACAGGCATGATTCCCCAGCCGGCCGCCGTTCCCTCCCCAGCCACCCCAGGCGCCGCCCCCGGCGGGCCCCCCAGCGGTCCCTCCGGACTCCGGCTGAGCTGCGGCTACGGCACGGACCGGGGCCTGCGGCGCGAGATGAACGAAGATTCCTACATCGCCGCCGATCCCGTCTTCGCCGTCGCGGACGGCATGGGCGGGCACGAGGCCGGCGAAATCGCCAGCGGCATCTGCGTCCGCACCCTTGCCCGGATCCCGCAGCTGGCGAGCGGCGGGCGTGATGCCACCGCCGGCGTTGTGCAGGAATACCTGCTGCTGGCCGACGAAAGTATCCGGGAAGCCACCGGTTCCCGCGCCGGAACCACACTTTCCGGGGTTGTGGTGGTGGAGCAGACGGGCGTGCCTTACTGGCTGGTCCTGAACATCGGTGACTCCCGGACCTACCGGCTCAGTCAAGGCCAACTAAGCCAGGTCAGCGTGGACCATTCCGAAGTCCAGGAACTTGTTGATGCCGGGCAGATCAGCCCGGCGCAGGCCGCCGTGCATCCGCGCCGGCACGTTGTCACCCGGGCCTTGGGCACCGGCGACGAAATCGAAGCCGACTACTGGCTGCTGCCGATTGAGGAAGGCGACCGCATCCTGGTCTGTTCCGACGGGCTCAACGGCGAACTCGACGACGAGCACATCGGCAGTATCCTGCGATCCCGGGCGGACCCGCAGGCAGCCGTGGATGAGCTCATCCAGGCGGCCCTGCGCAGCGGCGGCAGGGACAACGTCACCTGCATCGTGCTGGACGCCACCGATGTCAGCAACGACGACGGCGTCGTGCGGACAGCCCCGCGCAGTGCGTCCGCAGCGGAAGACGAGGACACCCTGCCCAGGACCGATGCGCGCGAACCTGCTGTTGAGGGGCAAGCTGTTGATGGACCGGCTGTTGATGGACCGGCTGTTGGTGGACCGGGCAAGGACCCCAACGATGCCAAGCACTAACGCCACCGCTGCAGTGCGCTACACACCGGGCAGCTGGCTCGGGGTGGTGCGCTCGGGAACCGTGGTGCTGCTGCACCCGGACAGCACACCGGCCCTCGTTGAGTCGCTGTGGGAACTTCTGGGCACCGGGCCGGAAGCGCCCGAAGTCCTCGATACCTTGTCCGCGGCCTCGGGCGGGTCACTTGCCCGGCTGCCGTGGTTTGCGATAGTGGCCGGCACCGGCTCTCTCCAGTTGTTCCTGCGCGGCGGGATCGATTTGACAGTGGAGCTGCCCGGCGGCCCGGTGGAACTGAGCGGCCGGGACGTGACCACGTGGACCGAACGGCGGTTCGAAACCGCCGACGGATTCAGCCTGAGAATTCCCGGTGCGGAGGCCGCAGGTGCGCCCCGCGCCGCCGCGGAGCTGCCGCTTGCAGACGGGGTAGTTCTGCTCAAGGGCCTGCGGATGGACCTTCGTGCGGCTGCCCTGCCGGGTGCACTGACGGCCGCCGGGGCGGGCGCCGACGGTGCGTCGGCAGAGGCCGTGCTGGCATATCCCGTCGAGGACCTGGAGCTGGAGCGGACGCTGCACGGGGAACCGGAACCGGAACCGGAACCGGCGGCCGCAGCGCCGGCCGAACCGGAACCGGAGACCGAACCGGAACCGGCAACTGAACCGGAACCGGCACCGGCGGCCGCGGGCCGGGAACCCGCCGGTCCGGAACAGGATCAGGAAGCCTCCGGAGCGCAAAAACCCGCCGCGCCGGAGCCCGCCGAACAGGAGCCGACAGGCAGCTACGATCACCTTTGGGAACAAACGGTGATGCGGAATATCGAAGACGCAGCCGTCCGCGAGGACCCGGACGCCGACTCGGAACTCTCTGGTGACTTTGCCGAAACGCCCCCAGGGCCGACGCCTGAGCCGGCCGCGGCGGTGGCGGTGGCGGAACCAGCAGCCGCTCCCGCCCCTGCCCCGGATCCACCCGCGGCCCCGCACCCGGTGTCCACCGGACTGATCGATTCCGTCCCCTGGCACACCGGCGGGGACCGTTCCTCGCCGGCTGCGCCCGCGCCGGCACCCGCGCTTGCGCCACTGCCGGCGGTCCCCCTGCCGACGGCGGCACAGCAGCACGTTCCGATGCTCCCGGCCGCCCGCACCGAAACGGACGCCGACCACGACGGCCAGACCATCATCAAGGGCGACCTCGCCGGTGCCGGCCCGCAGCCGCCCAGCACCCAGCGCGCGCCGGCGGAACAGGCTACCGGACCGATGGTGCTTGCCCGGGTCTGCCCGCAGGGCCACGCCAACCCTTCCACGTGCGCCCAGTGCGGCCGCTGCGGCCAGCACCTGCCCGGTGACGGCGTCCAGGTCAGGCGGCCCCGCCTCGGCCAGATGCGCCTGTCCACCGGTGAGCTGATCGACCTGACCCAGTCCCTCATCGTGGGACGCCAGCCTTCGGTGTCCCGCGTCCAGGGCGCCGTGATGCCCAAGCTGATCCAAGTAGCGAGCCCCAGCGGAGACATCTCCCGCTCGCATGTGGAGGTCCGGCTAGAAGGCTGGCACGTGATGCTGTGTGATTTGAAGGCGACCAACGGCACGGTACTGGTCCGCGAAGGACAACCCCCGCGCCGGCTCGCCCAGGGCGAAATGGCAATCGTGCTGGACGGTGACATCGCCGAGGTCGGCGACGGCATCTCGCTGCGTTTTGAGGAGATCCCGTGAGCTCCAAACGGCCGGTAGCCCCGCCGCCGGTGATTCCGGGCTTCAATTACATCAGCCTGCTCGGCTCCGGCGGATTCTCCGACGTCTATCTCTACGGGCAGGAGCGGCCGCGCCGCAATGTCGCCGTCAAGGTACTGCTTTCGGACCTGAAGACCGAGGGTGCCCGCCGCCGCTTCGAATCCGAAGCAAACTTGATGGCGCAGTTGTCCTCGCACCCTTACATCGTGACGATCTTCGAAGCCGAAATCACCGACGCCGGGCATTCCTACCTCGCGATGGAGTACTGCTCGCGGCCCAGCCTGGACGTCCGCTACCGTCGGCAGCCCTTCAGCGTGGACGAGGTGCTCGCAGTCGGCATCCAGGTGGCGTCCGCCGTCGAGACCGCCCACCGGGCCGGGATAGCGCACCGCGACATCAAGCCGGCGAACATCCTCGTCACCGACTACAACCGGCCGGCCCTGACTGACTTCGGGATCTCCGGAACCCTCGCCGGCGACTCGGACGAGGACGCCGGCATGTCCATCCCGTGGTCGCCGCCCGAGCAGTTCACCGGCCACCATGTCGACGGGGTCCTGGTGGACGTCTGGGCGCTCGGCGCCACGCTGTACACCCTGCTGGCCGGCCGGTCCCCGTTTGTGCTGCCGGGGGCGGACAACTCCCAGCGGGAGCTGATCTCACGGATCACCAACTTGCCGGTGCCCAAGCTGGGCCGCGCCGATGTCCCGGAATCCCTGGAACTGGCGCTCGCGACGGCGATGGCCAAGGCCGCACCATCCCGATACTCCTCGGCGCACGCTTTCGCACTGGCCCTGCAGCGGATCCAGGCCGAGCTGAACCTCTCCGTGACACCGTTCGAGGTCCTGGAGGAACCGCGCGCGGAGGAAAACCATCCGGACGACGGCTTCGAAGAAACCAGGGTCCGCAGCGTCGCCGCGATCGACCCGGACGCCACCGGCAACACACCGACCTTCCCGGCCCGGTTCGGCGGCGCTGACACCAGTTCCACAGTGGACAACGCAACAACGTTCAACAACGCAACCATCCACCGCCCGCCGGCGCTGCCGGCCTTCGAGGCCCCCGTAACCGGAGCCGCCGAAGGAGCTGCGGCCCCCGAAGATGACCTTGCGGCCACGGTCAACCGCTCCAGCACGGCCCCCGCGGCCAGCCCAAACGACGGCGCGGAGGCCCACCCGGCCGGCCACGGCCGACGCACGCTGCTGCTCTCGATTGTCGGCGGCACCGTCCTGGTGGCCGCCGCCGTGCTCGGAATAGTTGCGTCAACCACCGGGTCCGAGCCGGCTCCGAAAGCCACCGACCAGGTCAGCAAACCGCCCGCCGACGCCCTGGACAACGGCACAGTGCCCGACGTCACCGCGCTGGCCGGGGTGGCCGGGGCGGCCGGGAAGGTCAGCTTCACTTGGACCAACCCGCAGCCGAAACCCGGCGACAGCTACAAGTGGCGGGTCCACACTCTCAAGGGTGACGGGGACTACCAGTCGTCCGCCGGGCCGGCCGCTGAAATTGCCGCGAATCCGGCCGAACCCAGCTGCATTCAGGTGATGATCGTCCGCACCGACGGGGCGTCTTCGCCGCTGGGTCCGGATTCGATCGCCTGCGTCAGCAAATAGCAGCAACAATGTCCAGAAAGGCATGGCATATGGGGGATCTGGCGATAGATTTCTGCGGCGAGTGGCATGAGCCCGCGGACGATGACATCTTCAGCATCGGCCGCGAAGGCGACCTTGAGGTGGATGACAATCCGTACCTGCACCGGCAGTTCCTGCAGATCGCCCGCTACGACGGCATCTGGTGGCTGAACAATGTCGGCAGCAGGCTCTCGGCCACCATCGCTGACGCCTCCGGCGGGATGCAGGCCTGGCTCTCGCCGGGCGCACGGATTCCACTGGTCTTTAGCCTGACCAACGTCATCTTCACCGCAGGCCCCACCACCTACGAGTTTGCCGTCCACCTGCGGACTCCTGCGTTTCGGCAGGAATCCCGCGACGCGGACAGCAGCGGAGACACCACTATCGGCCCGGTGCTTTTTACCGACTCGCAGAAGGCCCTGATCGTGGCCCTCGCCGAACCCATGCTGCGCCGCGACGGGACCGGCTTCAGCGCCATCCCGTCCTCGGCAGAGGCCGCCAGGTCGCTGGGCTGGGCCCTGACCCGGTTCAACAGAAAGCTGGACAATGTGTGCGACAAGCTCGACAAAGCGGGGGTCGCCGGCCTGCGTGGAGGCGGCGGAAAACTTGCGAGCAACCGCCGCGCACGGCTCGTTGAACATGCCATCACCTCACACCTGGTGACGGCGGCGGACCTGCACCTGCTGGGCGGGCCCGGCCTGGGCCAGCCCGCTCATGACCTGAACGGAGTTGAGGAAGCGTGAGAATCCGACTGACGCTGCGCCGCGACCCGGCCGAAGCGAAAGACCTTGCCGTCACCGTTGACGGGCTAGCCACCGTGGCTGACATCGCCACCCAGCTTTGGGCGGCCGACCCCTCCCGGCGGGGCACTGCGCCGCCGCCAAACCTGTCCTTGAGCATCGAGGAAGCCTTCGCCGCCGGCGGCATGAAGGGCAGCGTCCTGGACCGCGGGGACAACCTGCTCGAATCCGGGCTGCGGCCGGGCTCCATTGTCTCGCTCGCCCGGCTCAGCGAGCAGTTCGGGACGCCCGGGGCGAGCCGCGGTCCGGCGGCGGCAACGCTGCGTGTGCTCTCCGGACCCGACGTCGGACGCGAATTCTCGCTGCCCTCGGGCACCAGCTACCTCGGCCGCGGCCGCGACGCCGACGTCCGGCTCACGGACCCCCTGACTTCCAAGCGGCACGCCCGCATCACTGTCGGCGAGACAGTCGAGATCGTGGACACAAATTCGGCCAACGGGCTGTTGATGGACGGGCTGCCGGTCACCCGCGCGACGCTTAACTCCTCGGACACGGTGGCCCTGGGCGACACAACCGTCTCCGTGGTCTCCCTTGGCACCGGGCACAGCTCCGCGCCAAGCTCCCCGTTGATCGACTTCAACCGCTCCCCGCGGGTGGTGCCGCGCTTCGAACTGCAAAAACGGATGCTCCCGGCCGGACCCAAGCGCCAGGAGCACCACGCCTTCCCGTACATCATGCTGCTGGCGCCGCTGATGATGGGCGGAATCCTGTTTGCCGTCACCCAAAATGTGCTCTCGGTGGTGTTTATGCTGATGATGCCGTTGTTCATCGTGGGCCATTACGTAGACCAGAAGCTGCAGGCCAAACGGGAACGGAAGGAACAGCTAAAGCAGTTCCGCGAGTCGATGGCGGCGTTCCGGGCCGAAACTACGCGGCTGCAGAACGTGGAACGCTCCGTCCGGCTGCAGGAAACACCCTCGGTCAGTGACACCGTGGACTCGATCTACAAGCTCGGCCCGCTGCTCTGGACCCACCGGCCCGAGCACACCGGATTCCTGGGACTTCGCTTCGGCCTGGGCACCGCGCCCTCAAGGATCCAGTTCGAAGAGCCCAACAGCAGCGATACCGAAGCCGAGTACATGGCCGAAATCCAGCAGTGCCTGGCACAGTTCCGGGACATCGAAGGTGTGCCGATCGTCTCGCAGTTGCGCTCCGCCGGCTCCTTCGGCCTCGCCGGTCCCCGCGGCCTGGTCGACGATGTTGCCCGCGGGATGGTCTTGCAGCTCGCGGGCCTGCATTCGCCAGCGGAAGTGGTGCTGGCCGCCATCACCTCGGCGCAATCCAAGGAACGCTGGGAGTGGCTGCAGTGGCTCCCGCACGTCGGCTCCGGCCACAGCCCGCTCAGCGGCGACCATCTTGCCGCCGGCCCGGGGGGCGGCTCGGCCCTGCTGTCAAGGCTGGAAGACCTGATCGACCAGCGCGAGGCAGCATCCCAGACGCCCCGCCCCGTCCTGCGGCCCGGCGTCGACCCGCTCAGCACCGACCTTGCCGGGCCGCTGCTGCCCACCGTGCTGGTGGTCGTCGAGGACGACGCCCCGGTGGACCGCGGCAGGCTCACCCGGATGCTCGAACGCGGCCCCGACTCGGGGGTACACGTGATGTGGGTGGCTTCGTCGGTGCAGCAACTGCCGGCCGCGTGCCGGGACTTTATGGCCATCGACGGCGAGCACGGAACCACCACCGGCCAGGTCCGGCTCGGCCGGCACACCTTCCCGGTGAGCTGCGAAAGCCTCGATGCCGGCCTGGCAGCCCAACTGGCGCGGATGCTCACCCCCGTTGTGGACGTCGGCAAGCCGCTCGAGGACGAATCCGACCTGCCCCGGGCAGTTTCCTACGCCACCTTGATCGGCAAGGATTTCCTGGACAACCCGGCCGTCGTGGCCGAACGCTGGACCGAGAACAACTCCGTCCGGGCCTCCGCGGTGCCCAACCGCAAGGACAACGGCACGCTCCGGGCACTGGTCGGCTCCAAAGGCATCGAACCGCTCTACCTCGACCTCAAAAACGAGGGACCGCACGCACTTGTTGGCGGCACCACCGGCGCCGGAAAATCCGAGTTCCTGCAGTCCTGGGTGATGGGAATGGCCGCAGCGTACAGCCCGGACCGGGTAAGTTTCCTTTTCGTTGACTACAAGGGCGGCGCCGCGTTCGCGGACTGCCTGCAGCTGCCGCACACCGTGGGCTTGGTCACCGACCTGTCCCAGCACCTTGTCCGCCGTGCCTTGACCTCCCTGCGGGCCGAACTGCACTACCGCGAACGGCTGTTGAACCGGAAAAAGGCCAAGGACCTGCTGGAGCTCCAGCGCGAAGCGGACCCGGACGCGCCGCCGTACCTGATCATCATTGTGGACGAGTTCGCGGCGTTGGCCACCGAAGTCCCGGAGTTTGTCGACGGCGTGGTGGACGTCGCCGCCCGCGGCCGCTCCCTGGGCCTGCACCTGATCCTGGCCACCCAGCGCCCGGCCGGGGTGATCAAGGAAAGCCTGCGCGCCAACACCAACCTGCGGGTGGCGCTGCGGATGGCCGATGAGGATGACGCGATCGACATCCTCGGCGTGCCGACGGCTGCGTACTTCGACCCCTCCATTCCCGGACGCGGCGCCGCCAAGACCGGTCCCGGCCGGATCCAGGGCTTCCAGACCGGTTACGCCGGCGGCTGGACCACCGAGAAGCCGCAGCGGCCGCAGATCGAGATCGTCGAGATGGCCTTCGGCTCAGGTCCGGCCTGGGCCGCGCCGGTACCCGAGAACCCGGTGCAGGAAGAAGCGGCGGGTCTGAACGACATCGCCAGGATGACGGCGAACATCATCAAAGCCGCCGACGTACTCTCCATCGAGCCTCCCCGCAAACCCTGGCTCGACGAACTCGCCACGACCTATGACTTCTCCCGGCTGCCCAACCCCCGCACTGACGAACGGCTGCTCTTGGGCGTCGCGGACGACCCGGCGCACCAGGACCAGCCCACGGTGTTCTACGAGCCGGACCGGGACGGCAACATGGCCATCTACGGCACCGGCGGATCCGGCAAGTCCGCTGCCCTGCGCGGCATCGCGATCGCCGCCGCTGTCACCCCGCGCGGCGGCCCGGTAAACATCTATGGCATCGATTGCGGCTCCTCGGGGCTGAAGATGCTCGACGGACTGCCGCACGTCGGCGAAATCATCAACGGCGACGACGTCGAGCGGGTCGGCCGGCTGCTGCGCTGGCTCCGGGACCTGGCCGACGACCGGGCGGCCCGCTACTCGGAGGTCCGGGCGTCGACCATCGTGGAGTACCGGACCCTGGCGGAGCAGCCGGCGGAAAAGCGGATCTTTGTGCTGGTGGACGGTATGTCCGCCTTCCGGGAAGCCTACGAATACAGCAAGCTCTCCGCGTTATGGGACATCTTCCTGCAGCTCGCCACCGACGGCCGTCCGCTCGGCATCCACCTTGTCATCAGCGGGGACCGGCCCAACTCGGTGCCGGCGTCGCTGCTGGCCTCGATCCAGCGCCGGCTGGTGCTGCGGCTGTCCTCCGAGGACGACTACCTCTCGATGGATGTGCCCAAGGACGTCCTGGGCCAGGCCTCGCCTCCGGGGCGCGGCCTGCTGGGCAACCTCGAAGTGCAGCTCGCCGTGCTTGGCGGCAACTCCAACCTGGCCGTGCAGGCCCGCGAGGTCAACAAACTCAGCCAGGCCATGCTGCGCCAAGGCGTCGAACCGGCCCCGCAGATTGAACGCCTGCCGGACCACATCGACCTCGACATCCTGCCCGCCGGCAGCCCTGACCTGCCGGTCATCGGCGTCGACGACGAAACGCTCCAGCCCGCCGAGATCCTGGCCAAGGGCCCGCTGCTCCTCGCCGGCCCTCCCGGTGCCGGCCGCACCGTGGCACTGGTGACCCTTGCCTACGCGCTGCGCCGGTCAAACCCCGGCGTCGAGCTCTTCTACATCGGTTCCCGCCGCTCGGCGGCAGCGTCCCTGAAGCTCTGGGACCGTTCCGTGGTGGGCGCCGACGACGTCGAGGAGGCACTTGACGAACTGGTGGACTACTCCACCGGCACCCCGGGCAAGCTCGCAATCTTCATCGAGGGGCTGACCGACTTCACCGACACAGGGGCGGAATCCGGGATCGAACGGCTCGTCACGGCCTCGATCAAGGCCGAACAGTGGGTGGTGGGCGAGTCCGAAACCTCCACCTGGTCCTCGGCCTGGTCCCTCGCGCAACCGTTCAAGTCCGGCCGCCGGGGCCTGCTGCTGAACCCGGGCGACATCGACGGCGACAGCCTGCTCAGCACCTCGCTGGGCCGGATCAGCACCGACTTCGTCCCCGGCCGCGGCTACATCGTGGGCCGCGGCAAGGTCCGCAAACTCCAGCTCGCGCTGCCGCCGGAGAACCGGAACTAGGCCGCTGCCAACGGCGTGCCGGTCCTGCTTAAGGTTATCGATGATTGTCGATACGCTAGGGGGAGTTACCGTCTAGGGAGAACCACATGCCTGCTATCCGAACCTGCGAATCCACCTCCTGCTGCGGCCCGGGTGCCTGCGGCCCGGTGCCGCATCTCCGGGGCCCGGGCGCCGGCATTGCGCGCCACAACCTGGCCAGCGAACCCACGGGGGAGTTGCCGGCGTGAAGTTTCTTGAGAACACGCCCCGTTTTTTGTTCTTTACCGGCAAGGGCGGCGTGGGCAAGACCTCCGTAGCATGCGCAACAGCGCTCACCCTGGCCAGGGCCGGCAAGGCAGTCATGCTGGTCAGCACCGACCCCGCCTCCAATGTTGGCCAGGTCTTCGGCATAAGAATCGGGAACAGTGTCACTCCCATCCCGGCCGTGCCGGGACTCTCCGCCTTGGAAATTGACCCGGAGCAGGCGGCCGAGGCCTACCGCGAGCGGATCATTGCCCCCGTCCGCGGCCTCCTTCCCGAGACCGAACTGGCCGGCATCGCCGAGAGCCTGTCCGGTTCCTGCACCACGGAGATTGCCTCCTTCGATGAGTTCACCAGCCTGCTCGCCGACGACACGGCCTACGGGGACTACGACCACATCATCTTCGATACCGCCCCGACGGGTCACACGATCCGGCTGCTGCAGCTGCCCGGCTCGTGGACCGATTTCCTCGAGGCCGGCAAAGGCGATCCGTCCTGCCTCGGACCCCTCTCAGGGCTGGAAAAGCACAAGCAGGTCTACGCCAAGGCGGTCCAGGCACTCACTGACCCGGCGAGGACCCGGCTTGTCCTGGTCAGCCGGGCGCAGACCTCGTCGCTGACCGAGATCGAGCGGACCTATCGGGAACTGAACCAGATCGGAATCGGGGGAGGTTACGTCGTTGTCAACGGCGTCCTGCCGCCTGCCGCCGGTGCGGAGCAGCTCGCACAGGCCCTGCGCGCCCGGGAAGCCGCGGCCCTCGCTGCCATTCCCGAGGCGGTCGCCGGCCTGCCACGCGATGTCCTGGATCTGAAGCCGGGGAACATGGTCGGCATTGCGGCGCTTGAATCCCTGTTCGCGCCCACTTCCGGCGCCGCGATCACTGGTGATGCCGCGCTGCTCCCCGAGATTGCGGACGCCCCGCTGGCTGCCCTGGTGGACGACGTGGAGCTCGACGGCCACGGCCTCGTGATGTGCATGGGAAAGGGCGGCGTCGGGAAGACCACCGTCGCTGCGGCCATTGCGGTTGCCCTGGCCAGGCGCGGGCATCCGGTCCACCTCACCACGACCGATCCGGCAGCGCACCTGACCGAAACCCTCCATGGCTCCATTCCGGGCCTGACGGTTTCGCGCATCGATCCGGAGGCAGCCATCCAGGAGTACCGCGAACACGTGATGGCGACCAAGGGCAGGAGCCTGGACGATGACGGACGCGCGGCCCTGGCCGAGGACCTGATGTCCCCGTGCACGGACGAAGTTGCGGTGTTCCGGCAGTTCTCCAGGGTGGTCCAGGAGTCCCGCCGGCACTTTGTGGTGATCGACACGGCACCGACCGGCCACACCCTGCTGCTGCTGGACGCCACCGGTTCGTACCACCGGGAGATCGCCCGCCAGGTTGGCGACACCATGGGATTCGTAACACCGCTTATGCGGCTGCAGGACCCGGCCCAGACCAAGGTTGTCCTCGTTACGCTGGCCGAAACCACACCGGTCCTGGAAGCCGAAGAGCTGCAGAAAGACCTGGAAAGGGCGGGAATCCACCCGTGGGCCTGGGTCATCAACAACTCGATCGCCGCAGCACACCCGCAGACGCCGTTCCTGCGGGCCCGCGCCGCGAGCGAAATCGAACAGATCACGAAGGTGCATACCCTGACGGACCGGTTCGCCCTCATTCCGTTGCTGCCCGAAGAACCCATTGGTGAAGAGAAGTTGTCGGCCCTGACCGCCCTCAGCTCCCCACCCGCCGTGTAGCGGGGGCGATGCCCCGCCCGGAGCCGGCGAAGGCTAGGAACTGGTCGGTTCGGAACTGTGGGGGAGGACGACGGCGTCCGCGGTGCGGGCTGCGGAAGGGAACAGGACCAGGATCAGGCCAAGGCCGACTGCCGCGCCGACAAGCTGCGCCAGGACAAATCCCGGAACGGATGCCGGGGCGATTCCGGCGAAGGTGTCACTGAAGACGCGGCCGGCGGTCACTGCCGGGTTCGCGAACGACGTTGAGGACGTGAACCAGTACGCGGCGCCGATGTAGGCGCCCACGGCCGGCGCGGCGAGGACACCGCGTTTGGTGGCTGCGAGGGCGAAGATCAGCAGGATGAGACCGGCGGTAGCTACGACCTCACCCAGCAGATGCCCCGGGGTTGCGCGCTCCTTGGCGGAGATGGAGGTGCCCACCTCAAACATGGCGTTAGCGACCACACTGCCACCGACCGCGCCCAGGACCTGGGCAAAGACGTAGGTGCCAAGCTCCGGCAGGCTCAGCCCGGTACCGCTGCGCCGGCCCAGGATCCAGTCGGCAAGGGAGACCACGGGATTAAAATGTGCGCCGCTCACGGGCCCGAGCATCAGAATCAGCACCGTCAGGCCCAACACCGTCGCTGTGCTGTTCTGCAGCAGCTGCAGGCCAACGTCGTTGGGGGAGAGCTGCTGCGCGGCGATGCCGGAGCCGACCACTATGGCTACGAGCAAACTGGTGCCGAGGAATTCGGCCACGGCACGGCGCCACAGCGGCGGCTGGTTGAAAGTCATGGCAACAGCTTGACCCAAAGAATTAACTCAGTCAAAATTGAACCAATGAATATTGAGACAGTAGGCTTTAGGGCCCGGGTGGCCAAGCATGCGGCCCTGGCCGATCCTGCGCGGCTGCGCATCGTGGATCTGCTGACCCTGGGCGACTTTTCCCCGACGGAGCTGCAGGCAGAATTGGGAATGCCGTCAAATCTGCTCTCCCACCACCTGCGCGCGCTGGAAGAGGCCGGGCTGGCCGCCCGCCGCCGCTCCGAAGCCGACGGGCGGCGCAGCTATATCCGGCTTGCAGCCGGAGCCCTGGCGGGCCTGGTGCCGGGAGCCGGGCACGGGGCACGCCGCGTTGTGTTCGTCTGCACACGAAACAGTGCCAGGTCCCAGCTGGCCGCCGCCCTCTGGCAGCAGGCCAGCGAAATTCCCTCGACGTCGGCGGGGACGCACCCCGCGGACCGCATCGCACAAGGCGCTATCGACGTCGCCAGCCGGCACGGCGTGGACCTGGCAGACTGTCGTCCACGCAGCCTGCAGCAGGTGGCGGGAGAAGGTGACTTGCTGGTGACCGTGTGCGACAACGCCCATGAGGAACTGACCGGCCTGGGTGGTGTGCACTGGTCGGTGCCGGACCCGCTTCGCCTGGGCACCGAGGATGCCTTCGAGAAGGCTTTCGATGACATCGCCCACCGGGTCAATGGCCTCGCGCCGCGCGTGCTCGCAGCCTAACCGGGCCGCGACACCAGGCGGGACGGCCAAGCCGACATAAGCAAGAAATTGACATTCATCAATCTAAAGTCCAATACTTTCTACATCGATTCTTATCAATGTTCCGCCGAGCGCCACACTTGCCGGGCGCAGGACCTCAAACGGACCGCGAAGCACCCGTCCCACAGCTGATTCCAGGAGAAACCCGTGAGCTACGAAACCGCCAAAAAGCCTTCCGTTCTGTTCGTTTGCGTCCACAATGCCGGCCGCTCCCAGATGGCCGCAGCCTTCCTCAGCACGCTCTCCAAGGGCGGGATCGAAGTCCGCTCCGCCGGTTCCGCCCCGGCGGACCAGGTCAACCCGGCCGCCGTCGAGGCGATGGCCGAACTCGGCATCGACATGTCCGCCGAGATCCCCAAGGTCCTCACCACCGAGGCCGTGCAGGAATCCGACGTTGTGATCACCATGGGCTGCGGCGATACCTGCCCGATCTTCCCGGGCAAACGCTACGAGGACTGGGAGCTCGAGGACCCGGCCGGCCAGGGCGTGGCCGCCGTCCGTCCCATCCGCGACGACATCAAGGCCCGCATCGAGGCCCTGATTTCCGAACTCCTTCCCGCCGGAAAGTAGCAGGCAGCCATGACTGAACAGCTGATCATTATCGGGTCCGGCCCTGCCGGCTACACCGCCGCGATCTACGCCGCACGGGCCGGGCTGGCGCCGCTGGTCATCGCCGGAGCAGTCACCGCGGGAGGTGCGCTGATGAACACCACCGAGGTGGAGAACTTCCCCGGCTTCCCCGCCGGCGTCCAGGGCCCGGAGCTGATGGACGGGCTCCAGCAGCAGGCCGAAAAGTTCGGCGCGCGGGTAGTGTTCGACGACGTCACCGAGGTGACGCTCACCGGGCACCTCAAGCGTGTGGTCACCGGGGCCGGGGAGACCCACGAAGCCACCGCCGTCATCCTCGCCACCGGCTCGGCCTACAAGGAACTCGGCCTGCCTGAAGAAAAGAAGTTCAGCGGGCACGGGCTCTCCTGGTGCGCTACCTGCGACGGGTTCTTCTTCCGCGACCAGGACATCGTCGTCGTCGGCGGCGGCGACTCGGCCATGGAGGAAGCGACTTTCCTGACCCGGTTCGGAAAGTCCGTGACAGTTGTGGTCCGCAAGGGCGAGCTGCGCGCCTCGCGGATCATGGCCCAGCGGGCCAAGGACAACCCCAAGATCAGCTTCGCTTGGAATTCCGCCGTCACCGCGATCCACGGCGACGCGAAGGTCACCGGCGTCACCCTGACCGACACCGGCACGGGCGAAACCCGGGAACAGGCTGCCACCGGGATCTTCGTCGCGATCGGCCACGTCCCGCGCACCGAGCTGCTCACCGGCCAGGTAGGGCTGGACGCCGAGGGCTACATCAGGGTCGATGCACCCACCACGGTCACCAACCTCTCCGGCGTCTTCGCCTGCGGGGACGCGGTGGACCACCGCTACCGCCAGGCCATCACCGCCGCGGGCACCGGCTGCGCGGCCGCCCTGGACGCCGAACGCTACCTCGCCGCACTCGAGGACGCGGAAAGCATCGCCACAGCGCTCGTCGAGGAACCCACCCACTCCTGACCACCCCCCGCGGCCCGCGCCGCCGCGCGTCGCGGGCACCCTCCCGGGGCGACTGCTCCGGGGTAATCCTGACCGGACAATGACGGTGATCTAAGGCAGGATAGGTCTGTGAGCACAGGGAACACTGCAGCAGAAGCCGACACACAAAACCCCTCCGGGGCCGTCCGCGAAGAGTACGAGGTCCTCGTCGAGGAGGTCCGCAGGCACCGCTTCGCCTACTACCAGGACGACGCGCCGATCATTTCCGATGCCGAGTTCGACGAGCTCTACCGGCGGCTGGAAACAATCGAGGCCATGCACCCCGAACTCGTGGCCAACGATTCGCCGACCCAGGAGGTTGGCGGCGAAGTGTCGGCCGCCTTTACCGCTGTCGAACACCTGCAGCGAATGTACAGCCTGGAGGACGTCTTCTCGCTCGGGGAGCTGGAGGCGTGGATCGCCAAGGCCGAAGCCAACATCGCCAAACTGGGCAACGGGATGCCGGCCTGGCTCACCGAGCTCAAGATCGATGGCCTGGCCGTCAACCTGCTCTATCGTGACGGGGTGCTGATCCGTGCCGCAACGCGTGGGGACGGGAGCACGGGGGAGGACATCACCCACAACGTCCGGACCATCAAGGAAATCCCGCAGCAGCTCACCGGCACCGGCTTCCCTGCCGAAATGGAGGTGCGCGGAGAAGTCTTTATCCCGTCCAAGGCGTTCGCTGAATTCAACGAGGCGCTGATCGCGGCAGGCAAAGCGCCGCTGGCCAACCCCCGCAACGCCGCGGCCGGTTCGCTGCGCCAAAAGGACCCGGCGGAAACCGCCAAACGCCCGCTGCGGATGTGCGTCCATGGCATTGGCGCGCGCGAGGGACTCGAAACCGCCAGCCAGTCGGACACCTACCGGCAGCTCGCCGAATGGGGGCTGCCCACCAGTCCGTACCTCGAGGTGCTGCCCGGGCTCACGGAAGTGCTGGAATTTATCACCCGCTACGGGGACAAGCGCCACAGCCTCGCCCACGAGATCGACGGCATAGTTATCAAGGTCGACGCCTTCGCCACCCAGCGTGCGCTCGGCTACACCTCCCGGGTGCCGCGCTGGGCCGTTGCCTACAAATACCCGCCCGAGGAAGTCAACACCAAACTCCTGGACATCCAGGTCAACGTGGGCCGCACCGGCCGCGTCACTCCCTATGGCGTGATGGAACCGGTCAAGGTGGCCGGCTCCAAAGTTGAGATGGCCACGCTGCACAACCAGGAAGTCGTTAAGGCCAAAGGCGTCAAAATCGGCGACATCGTGGTGCTGCGCAAGGCCGGGGACGTTATCCCGGAGATCGTCGGCCCCGTCCTGGCCTTGCGCGGGCAGCAGGACCCGCCGGTCCGGGACTTTGTGATGCCCACCGAATGTCCCGCCTGCGGCACCCCGCTGGCGCCGGCCAAGGAAGGGGACGTGGACATCCGGTGCCCCAACTCCCGCTCCTGCCCAGCGCAGCTGCGCGAACGTGTGTTCCACCTTGCCGGCCGCGGCGCATTCGACATCGAAGCCCTCGGCTGGGAAGCCGCGATTGCCCTGACCCAGCCCGCGGAACCGGAAACTGCGCCGCTGACCAGCGAGGCGAACCTGTTCCGGCTCACCCACGCTGACCTCGCGGAGGTGCGGATCCGGCGGGAAAAGCGGGCCAAGGGTGTCGGCACCGGTGAGTTCGAGCTGGTGCCGTACTTCTACAGCAAGGGCACCGCCAAGACCCCGTCCAAGCCCACGGCCACCACCGAGAAGCTGTTCCGCGAACTGGAAAAGGCCAAGGCCCAGCCGCTCTGGCGCGTCCTCGTGGCGCTCTCCATCCGGCACGTCGGTCCGCGGGCCTCCCGCGCGCTCGCGACGGCGTTCGGCAGCATGGACGCGATCCGGCAGGCCTCCGAGGAAGAGCTCGCCAACGTCGACGGCGTCGGGCCGGTCATCGCTGCCGCCCTGACCGAATGGTTCACCGAAGACTGGCACCGAGGGATCGTGGACACCTGGGCGGCCGACGGGGTCCGGATGATTGACGAGCGCGACGAATCCATGCCCCGGACCCTGGCAGGACTGACAATCGTGGTGACCGGCAGCCTGGCGGGCTTCAGCCGGGACGAAGCGAAGGAAGCCATCCTGATCCGTGGCGGCAAGGCATCCGGCTCCGTCTCGAAAAAGACGGATTACGTCGTGGCCGGGGAGAACGCGGGCACCAAACTGGACAAGGCCGAACAGCTCGGCGTGCCGGTCCTGGACGAGGATGGCTTCCGCGCCCTGCTGGCCAACGGGCCGGAGCCGTCGCCGGCCGCGAAACCCGGCCCCGCGCCCGCTGACGGATCCGGCGGCGGCGGCAATGACAGCGGCGGCGAGCACGACGGCGGTGGCAGCAATGACCGCGGTGGCCGCAGCGAAGACTCCGAAGAAAACCACCAGGATGTGATGACCGAATGAGCGCCGAAAACCCAGACCCGTCCACCGGGCTGCCGGCCGCGCTGCTGGAGCTCGCCCGGCGGGCGGCAGCTGCCGGTGCCGCCGTTCTGGCCGGCCGGAACGCTGCCGAACTGGACATCAGCAACAAGGGCGACGCCGGTGACTGGGTGACAGCTTTTGACCTCGCCGCGGAAAGAGCCGTCCGCGAAGTGATCAGCAGGGCCAGGCCGTTCGATACCATCACCGGAGAGGAGGGTGGCACAGTACTGCCGCCCTCGCCCAGCGGCTACCGCTGGTCGATCGACCCGCTCGACGGGACCGCCAACTTCATCCGCAACATCGTCTACTACGGCACATCGGTGGCCGTCGCGGACCCGCACGGAGTCTGGCTGGCCGGCGTGGTCGATGCCCCTGCCCTGGGCCGGCGCTACTACGCGCTCCGCGGGCACGGAGCCTGGCTCGAGGAAGGAGGCCGGCTGACACCACTTGCCGGGCCGCTGCCGGGCCGCAGCGGACAGATCCTGGCCACCGGCTTCAGCTACGACCCTGCCGTCCGGGCCGAGCAGGCATCCGGGCTGGGCAGTATTATGGACGGCTTCGCCGACGTCCGCCGCCTCGGCTCCGCCGCCTTGGACCTTTGCCTCGTCGCGGACGGCACGCACGACGCCTACGGGGAACGGGGACTCAATGAGCACGACTTCGCCGCCGGAGCCCTCATCGCCGAAGAGGCCGGCTGCTGGGTGCGTCGCCCGCGGCTGACCAGCCCGCTCGCCGGAGGCCCCTCCGACGACGAACGACTCGCCGCCTGGACCTGCGCCGGGACGTTGGAGCTGTCCGGAAAATTCCCGCTCTAGCCCCCGGTGCGTGCCCGGCCGTTCTGATTTCCGGCCGTTCTGATAGTTCAGTCACGGAAAACGCCGTTCCGGTGCCAGAGCGGCCCGGGCGCGCTTAGCATGGATAAGTGCATCCCCAGATCCTTATCCGTCCCGCAGTTCCGGCCGACTACAACGCCATCGCGCGCATTACCCGGGACGCCTACCTCGCGGCAGGCTATTTCCAGAGCGCCGACCACCCTTACATGCGGCAAATCCAGGACGTCTCCCGGCGGGCCGCGCACGCGACCATCTGGGTCGCGGAGCGTGCCGGACAGATCGTAGGCTCCGTGACCCTGGCCGTCGCCGGTGAACCCTATGCGGACATCGCCCAAAGCGACGAGCTGGAATTCCGGATGCTTGTGGTGGACCCTGAAGTCCAGCGCAGCGGTGCAGGCAGGGCCATGGTCCAGGCCATCCTCGAACATGCCCGGCTGTTGGCCGGGATCAATGCCGTGGCGCTGACCACGGGCCTGACCTGGGAAAGCGCTCACGGGCTCTACCTCAAGACCGGTTTCCAGCGGGCCCCCGAACGCGATTGGGTTGTGCCGGACACCGACATCAAGCTGCTGGTCTACCGCCAGGAGTTGTAGCCCGGCCGGACGGGCAGGACTCCTCCTTGCGGCGCTCACCCTGGGGTAGGTTAGTGTCAATCGAAACGCTTAGGCACTCTGGAGGACCCATGGCAGCGCGCATCCCCGCCTCAATCGATGCAAAGCTCCTCGGCCTGTATCTCTCGGACCACCTGACCGGCTCCACCGCCGGAGTCTCCCGGATCCGACGCATGGCTGAGGCCTACGCCGACACCCCGGTGGCGGGCGAGCTCTCCCGGATCAGCCAGGAGATCAGCAGCGAACGCGAGGTGCTCCGCGGCATCATCAAGGATCTTGGGTTGCGGCCGCGCCGTCACCGTCAAGCCGCCGCCTGGCTGGGCGAGCACGCCGGCCGGCTCAAACTCAACGGCCGCATCGTCAGCCGTTCCCCGATGACCATGGTGCTGGAGGCTGAACTGATGCGCTCCGCAATCCTGGGAAAGCTTGGCGGCTGGCAGGTCCTGGCGGAGCTGGCGCCGGACCTCGGAGTCGACCCTGTTACGTTGGCCGCGCTGGCCGACGACGCCCGCAACCAGATCGAGGCTCTCACCCGCGTGCACGAGTACGCCCGCAGCAACGCCTTCCACCTGCACGGGGACCTGGGCTAGCCGGCGGCGCCGGCCGCCAGCCCGTAGCGGTGCTCCGGGCGCCCGGTGCTGCCGTACCGCAACTGGATGTCGACGGCGCCGTCGTCGGCGAGCGCTGACAGATACCGCTGTGCGGTGGCCCGGGAAACGCCTACCCGGGTGGCGACCTCGGCCGCGGAGTACTGCTCACCCGGTGCCAACGATTCCAGCACCGCTGCCTCGGTGGCGGACCTGGGCTTGACGGAGGACATCACATCGCCCGGGATGAGCGCCCGCTTGGCCCGTTCCACAGTGTCCTGGGTGACGTTCCCGGGCTGGGCCAGGATCCGCCGGTAGCGCGCGTACGAGCGCAGCTGCTGCGACAACGACTCGGCAGTAAATGGCTTGAGCAGATACGCCAGCGCCCCGCGCCGGAACGCGAGCCGGAGCGAGACCGCGTCCGCGGCGGCGCTGAGGATCATGGTGTCCACGTCCAGCTGGTGGAGCAGGTCCAGGCCGGAAGCGTCCGGCAGGTACACGTCCAGCAGCACCAGATCCGGGCGCAGGCTGTGGATGGCCTGCAGCGCCTGCGACGTGGAGCCCGCCGCGGGCAGGGCCAGGAATCCCGCCACCGAGTCCACGTAGGCCGCGTGCAGCTTGGCGACGTGGAAATCGTCGTCCACAATCAACACCCTGATGTCCTCAGGCATCGTTGTCCCTTTCGTTAGGCTTCGTCTCAGTGGGCACAATGGTCCCCGGCAGGGTCGCCAAAAAAACCGCGCCGGGGCCGCCGGCGGAACCCGGGTCAAGTACGCGCACGTCGCCGCCGCGCCGTCGCGCCAGCTGGCGGGCCAGCGCGAGGCCCAGGCCCTGGCCGGCGCCCGCCCGCGCCGGACGGCCGGCGGTGGTGAATCCGTCCTCGAACACGTCATCAGCACCGCCGGCCGCAGCGGCAGGCAGCCCGTCGCCGGAATCCCCGACGACGATCAACAGCGTGCCGCCGTTGCCTCCGGTGCCGGGCTCGTCAAGCACTTCCACCTCGACCCAGCGGTCCGGTGACGGGCCCGCGACGGCGGCGTTCACCGCGTTGTCGATCAGGTTGCCGAGCACGGTGGTGACGTCCTGCGGCTCGGTGACCTGTCCCCGGACCAGGGTTTCCGGTCCGAGCCGCAGGCTCACGCCCCGCTCGTCCGATTCCACCCCTTTGGCGCCGAGGAAGGCCTGCAGATAGGGGTCCTGGAGCAGTTCGGCCTGGTCCACGGGAAATTTCAGCGGCCCGGTGGCAGCCAGCCGGGCCAGGTAATCACGGGCCTGCTGATGCTCGCCGATGCTTATGAACCCGGCGATGGTGTGCAGCTGGTTGGCGAACTCGTGCCGCTGGGCCCGGAGCGCGGTGGACATGGTTCCCACGGCGTCGAGCTGGCGGGTCAACTGCTGAAGTTCGGTCCGGTCCCGCAGCATCAGCACCCAGCCCAGGTCCTCCCGGCCGTGCAGGGCCTTGCGGGCGCTGGCCACCAGCACCCGCCCGCCGACAACAAGTTCCACGGCGTCCCCTTCAGCGGCGTCGGACCTGGTCAGCGCCAGCAGCCGGGCCGGCACCGGAGCATCGGCCCACGGCGTGCCGGTGAGATCAGGCTGGCCCAGCAGGCGCCGGGCGGCGGAGTTGAACACGCTGATCCGGCCGTCCGCGGCGACGCCGATCACGCCGTCGTCGACCCCTTGCAGCACCGCCACCTGGTCGTGGACCAGGGTGCTGATTTCCTCCGGTTCCAGGCCCAGCGTCAGCCGCTGGAGCCGGCGCCGGAGCAGGAACGAGGCGAGAACGCCGACCAGCAGGGCGCCGGCCGCGGTCAGGGCGATCGGAACGATGTCCCGGCCCAGGCTCTGGCTGACGCTTTCGGTAGAGTAGCCCACACTCACTTCGCCCACCACGGTGTCCGATTCCGGGGCGAACACCGGGACCTTGGCCCCGGCCGAGGGGCCCAGGGTTCCGGTGTTCCGGGTGGTGACTTCCTTGCCGGCGAGCGCCTCGGACGGGTCAGTGCTCACGCGCTCGCCCAGCCGCTCAGCCTCGGGGTGCGCCAGCCGCAGTCCGGTCTCGTCGGTGATGACCACAAAAAGTGCTCCGGTGCGGGTGCGGGCGCCCTCGGCTGCTGCCATCAGCGGCCCGGCCAGCAGTTCGGCCGGCGGGGGAGTGCCTGGCTGCGCGCTGATCTGCTGCACCGCGGCCCGCACCTGCGGATCGGAAGCGACGGTCCGGGCCAGTGTAAGGGCCTGGTTTTCGGCCTCGCGGCCCAGCCGGTCATAGGTGAGCCAGCCGTGCACGGCGCTCGTCAGGAGCACCACCAGGGCCACCACCGCCAGCTGGAGCAGCAGGGTCTGGGTAGCGAACCGCAGCGGCGTGCTGCCGGTTATGCGTGGCACGTTGACCCTCCTTCGGGTGTGAGCACAATGCGCACAATGCGTCCAACAAGCAGTATGCCAATCAAATGCGGCAAAGACCCGGCCGTGACGCGCGCCACCCTAGCGTCTGTAGTGCGCATCACACCGGGGTGGTGCACTTCACTGCAGAAGGAGCCGGCTGTGCTGGTATTACTAGGTTTCGCCATGATCACGGTTTTTATGGTGCTGATCATGACGAAAAAACTGACGCCCGTGCTGGCGCTCATTATTGTTCCCACCGTTTTCGGGCTTTTCGCCGGCGCCGGACTTGGCATCGGCGACATGGTGCTTGATTCCATGAAGTCGATGACCTCCACTGCGGCCCTGCTGATGTTCGCGATCATCTACTTTGGCCTGATGATCGACGTCGGGCTCTTCGACCCGCTGGTCCGGTTCATCCTGCGCCGGCTGGGCAACGACCCCGCCAAGGTGGTCCTCGGCACCGCCGTCCTCGCCGCGGCGGTCTCGCTCGACGGTGACGGATCCACCACCTTCATCCTGACCACCGCTGCGATGCTGCCGGTGTACCTGCGCCTGAAGATGAGTCCCGTGATCCTTACCTGCGTAGCCGGCCTGGCCAACGGCACCATGAACATCCTGCCGTGGGGCGGCCCCACCGCCCGCGCCGCCTCCGCACTGAAGATCAGTGTCTCGGAGGTGTTCGTCCCAATGATCCCCTCGCTGATCGCGGGCCTGGTCGTTGTGTTCGTCTTCGCCTGGCTGCTGGGCCTGCAGGAGCGCACCCGCCTGCGCACCGTCGCCCCCGAGATCTGGGGTTCTGCGGATACCCCCGGCGACAGCTACGCCGGCACCGGCTTCGGCCGCTTCGGCCGCCTCGGCTTCGGCCGAAAGCCGTCCGGTCCCGGCGGAAGCCCCGCCGCGGCAGGGTCGGCCGTGGCGGTCCTGGAACACGCCGGGGACCTCGCCGACGAACGCGATTCGGCCATGGCGGATACCGCGCTGGATCCCAACCGGTCCACGCTTCGGCCGAAGCTGCAGTGGTTCAACCTGGGCTTGACGGTTGCCATTATGGTGCTGCTGGTCGCGGACCTCGTGCCGCTGCCCTTTGTTTTTATGGTCGGCTCCGCCATCGCGCTGCTGGTGAACTTTCCCCGGCTCAAGGAGCAGGGCGCGCAGCTGATCGCGCACGCACCTTCGATTGTCGCCGTCGTCAGCATGGTGATGGCCGCAGCGGTCCTGACCGGAGTGCTGAACGGGACCGGAATGGTCAAGGCCATGTCCCAGTGGCTCGTGGCCATCATTCCCGCCGACCTGGGCCCGTTTATGGCCGTCATCACCGGCGTGCTCAGCATCCCCATGACGTTTTTTATGAGCAACGATGCCTTCTACTTCGGCGTCCTGCCGGTGCTCAGTGAAACGGCTGGCCACTACGGCATCAGCGCCGCGGACATGGCCCGGGCCTCCATTACCGGCCAGCCCTTCCACCTGCAGAGCCCGCTGGTACCTGCGATCCTGCTGCTGGTCTCCCTCGCCAAGGTGGACCTGGGCGACCACCACAAGAAGGTCCTCTGGCGCACGGCAGTTATCTCCCTGGTCATGCTGGCCACCGGAGTACTCACCGGAGCCATCGGCATCGGCTGACAAAACAAAACTGTGAGACTGTCGAGTTCGGAAATTTTCCGGACTCGGCAGTCTCGTTCGGTGAGCGCAGCACATCGGCGACGGGACGGACATCCGGAAGCGTGCGTCTAAGCGAGGAACGAGCGAGCACGCGGAGGATCGTCCGGCCCGCCGCCGACGGCGGAAGGGCTTAGGGCCACGTAGACTGGGACGGAAAATAATCCGAACTTGCAGGGGAGATCCATGGCTGCGATCAACCGCGACGACGTCGCGCATCTCGCGCGTCTCGCGCACATCGAGATGAGTGCTGAAGAGCTGGACACGATGGCAGGCGAACTCGCCGTCATCGTCGATTCAGTGAAGTCCGTAAGTGAAGCCGCCGGTGATGACGTCCCGGCCACGTCCCACCCGATCCCGCTGACGAATGTTTTCCGCGAGGACGTAGTAGGCCACACTTTCACGGCCGAACAGGCACTCTCCGGCGCTCCCGATGCGTACGAAGGCCGCTTCAAGGTCCCCGCAATCCTGGATGAGGGCTAAGAACATGACTGAGAACAACGAACTGATCCGTTCCTCCGCCGCGGCGCTCGCCGGCAAACTCGCCGCCCGTGAGGTCTCGGCCGTCGAGGTAACCCAGGCGCACCTGGACCGCATCGCCGCCGTCGACGGCAAGGTCCACGCCTTCCTGCACGTCAACACCGACGAAGCGCTCGCCGTCGCCGCCGAAGTGGACGCGATCCGCGCCGCCGGCGGCGCCGCCGCCGAAGGGCTGCACGCGCTCGCCGGTGTGCCGATCGCCGTCAAGGACCTTATTGTTACGATCGGCCAGCCCACCACGGCCGGCTCCAAGATCCTCGAAGGCTGGCGCAGTCCCTACGACGCCACAGTCGTGGAGCGCCTGCGCGCCGCGAAAATGCCGATCCTGGGCAAAACGAACCTGGACGAATTCGCGATGGGCTCCTCCACCGAGCACTCCGCTTTTGGCCCCACCCACAACCCCTGGGACCTGGACCGGATCCCCGGCGGCTCCGGCGGCGGCTCGGCTGCTGCCGTGGCGGCCTTCGAAGCGCCGCTGGCCCTGGGCACCGACACCGGCGGCTCGATCCGCCAGCCCGGCGCCGTCACCGGCACCGTAGGCGTCAAGCCGACGTACGGCGGGGTGTCCCGCTACGGTGCGATCGCCATGGCGTCCTCGCTGGACCAGATCGGCCCGGTCTCGCGTACCGTACTGGACTCCGCACTGCTGCACCAGGTCATCGGCGGGCACGACCCGCGCGACTCCACCTCGCTGCCGGACCCGCTGGAGGACCTCGTGGCCGCCGCGTCGATCGGCAACGTGACCGGCATGAAGATCGGCATCATCAAGGAACTTCATGGCGAGGGCTACCAGGCCGGCGTCGAAAATCGTTTCAACGAATCCCTCGAGCTGCTCAAGGGCGCCGGCGCGGAAATCGTCGAGGTGTCCTGCCCCAACTTCAAGTACGCCCTCGGCGCCTACTACCTGATCATGCCCTCCGAGGCCTCCTCCAACCTGGCCAAGTTCGACGGCGTCAGGTACGGCCTGCGGGTCCTGCCCGAAGAGGGCCCGATGACGATTGAGCGCGTGATGGCTGCCACCCGTGCCGCCGGCTTCGGCGACGAGGTCAAGCGCCGGATCATCCTGGGTACCTATGCGCTGAGCGCCGGCTACTACGACGCCTACTACGGCTCGGCCCAGAAGGTGCGCACCCTGATCCAGCGCGACTTCGACGCCGCGTTCGCCAAGGCCGACGTGCTGATCTCCCCAACGGCGCCCACCACGGCGTTTAAGCTCGGCGAGAAGCTCAACGACCCGCTGGCGATGTACCTCAACGACGTCGCCACCATCCCCGCCAACATGGCAGGCGTGCCCGGGCTGTCCCTGCCCGGCGGCCTGGCCGACGAGGACGGCCTGCCGGTCGGTGTCCAGTTGCTGGCCCCGGCCCGCCAGGATGCCCGGCTATACCGGGTCGGTGCGGTGCTCGAGTCCCTGCTGGAGGCGCAGTGGGGCGGCCCGCTGCTGGATAAGGCTCCTTCCCTGACGGCCCCATCCCTTAACGACGCTGTCGCGAGCCACGGAGGTTCCCACTAATGACTGACGCAACCCTCAGCTTCGAAGAGGCGATGGAGAAATACGATCCCGTCCTGGGCTTCGAAGTCCATGTGGAGCTCAACACCAAAACGAAGATGTTCTCCTCCGCGCCGAACGTCTTCGGCGACGAGCCCAACACCAACGTCAACGAGGTGGACCTCGGCATGCCCGGCGTGCTGCCCGTGGTAAACAAGGCCGCGATCGAGTCCTCGATCAAGATCGGCCTGGCGCTGAACTGCAAGATCGCCGAGACCTGCCGTTTCGCCCGGAAAAACTACTTTTACCCGGACACCCCGAAGAACTTCCAGACCTCCCAGTACGACGAGCCCATTGCGTACGACGGCTACCTGGACATCGAGCTCGCCGACGGGACGATCTTCCGCGTTGAAATCGAGCGTGCCCACATGGAGGAGGACGCCGGCAAGCTGACCCACATGGGCGGCGCCACCGGCCGCATCCAGGGCGCGGACTACTCGCTCGTGGACTACAACCGCTCCGGGGTGCCGCTGGTGGAGATCGTCACCAAGCCGATCGAGGGTGCCGGGTCCCGCGCCCCCGAACTCGCCAAGGCCTACGTGGCAGCGGTCCGCGAGATCGTCAAGAACCTCGGCGTCTCGGACGCCAAGATGGAGCGCGGCAACGTGCGCTGCGACGCCAACGTCTCGCTGCGCCCGCACGGCCGCGAACGCTTCGGCATCCGCTCCGAGACCAAAAACGTCAACTCGCTGCGCGCCGTCGAACACGCTGTCCGCTACGAGATCCAGCGGCACGCCGCCGTGCTGGACTCCGGCGAGCCCGTCACCCAGGAAACCCGCCACTGGCACGAGGACACCCGCTCCACCACCTCTGGCCGGCCCAAGTCCGACGCCGACGACTACCGCTACTTCCCGGAACCGGACCTGGTGCCGATTGTCGCGTCCCGCGCCTGGGTCGAGGAACTCCGGGCCACGCTGCCCGAGCCGCCGGCCGCCCGCCGTAAGCGCCTGCAGGCCGACTGGGGCTATTCGGACCTGGAGTTCCGCGACGTTGTTAACGCCGGCGTGATGGACGAAATCGAGGAAACCATCGCCGCCGGGGCCACGGCCACTGTGGCCCGCAAGTGGTGGATGGGCGAGATCGTCGGACGCGCCAAGAACGCCGACGTCGATCCCGGCCAGCTCGGCGTGTCACCGGCCACCATCGTGGAACTGAACACGATGGTCGAGGACGGCAAAATCAACAACAAGATGGCCACCGAGGTCCTGGACGGCGTGCTCGCCGGCGAAGGCACCCCGGCGGAGATCGTCGAGCAGCGCGGCCTGGCAGTGGTCTCCGACGACGGCCCGCTCCTGGAAGCCATCGACGCGGCCCTCGCCGCGCAGCCCGGCGTCGCGGACAAGATCCGCGGCGGCAAGATCCAAGCAATTGGTGCGATCGTCGGCGGCGTTATGAAGGCCACCCGCGGCCAGGCCGACGCCGGCCGCGTCCGGGAGCTGATCCTGCAGCGCCTCGGCGTCGAAGGCTAGCGCCCCGCCCAACTGGCTCGCAGTTGTTGTCGTTTTGCCCGCTCAAAACGACCACAACTGCGAGTCAGTTGGGTTATCAGTTGGGTTAACGGACCAGTTCGGTCATGATGGTCTGCAATGCTTCGCAGACGATCATGACCGATCTGCGTTTAAGGTTCTCCGGCCGGGCCAGCACGTCGATCCGCCGCCGGGTGCTGATGCCCTCCAGCGGCCGCAGCACAATCCCCGGGTTCAGGGCAGGCCGGGCGGTGTAGCGGGGAAGCAGCCCGATCACACCCCCGGTCGCCACGAGCGCCGCCACAGTGGAGTAATCGTTGATCCGGTGGACGATGTTCAGCTCCCTGCTGGAGACGGCCGCGAGGGCGGCCAGGACGTCAGCGGGGGAGTAACCCGCGCGGCTCGTCACCCAGGGTTCGCCCACGACGTCGTCCGCGGTCACCCCCGCCTGGCCGGCCAGCCGGTGCCCGGCCGGCAGCGCGACATCCAGCGGCTCGTGCGCGAGCGGGATCACCGCGACGCGCTCCTGGGGCCAGCCCGGGCTGTGGTCCATCCGGTGCGCGAGCACCAGGTCATACCGGGCCGTCAGCGCCGGGAAGTCCTGCTGGGCCACGTCCTCGTCCGTGAGCAGGATCCGCGGTTGCCCCGGCCCGGCCAGGCGCCGGGCGAGCGGGGCGAACAGGGCCTGCCCGGCGCTGTGGAAACCGCTCAGCGTTACCGGCGCCACCGCCGAGCCGTGATAGGCGCCGATAGCAGTCCGGGCATCGGCCATGGCGCTGACGACGGCGGCCCCGGCATCGGCGAGCACCTGCCCGGCCTCGGTCAGGACCAGGTTCCTGCCCTCCTTGCGGGTCAGCGGCACGTCCACGGATTTCTGCAGGGCAGCCAGCTGCTGCGACACCGCCGAGGGTGTAACGAGCAGGGTTTCGGCGACGGCCTTGACGCTCCCGAGGGCCCCGAGTTCGCGGAGCATCTCGAGCTGATGGATTTCCATGCCGCCCAGTATATGCGCAAGGGGAATCTAAATCGTCGATTGAGAAAAGTACGGTTGTGCTAATGCTTTTCACCGGCTCTAATGGGTGAGTTGTCCCACACCCGCTGTCCCAGGCAGCGCACCCAACGTGCCGAACGGCACAGTGAGGAAGGCCCATGAAGGCTCTCTACAAGGCCGGCGCGCACGCAGGATTCGAGCTCGTTGACCGCCCCGAACCGGAGGCCGGCCCCGGGGACGTCAAGATCCGGGTCATGACCACGGGCATCTGCGGCACCGACCTGCACATCCAGTCCTGGGACGCGTGGGCGCAGGGCATCATCAACGCCCCGCTGATCGCCGGCCACGAGTTCTACGGCGAAGTCGTCGAGACCGGCGAGGACGTCCTGGACGTCAAGGTCGGGGACCGGGTGTCCGGTGAAGGCCACATCGTCTGCGGCATCTGCCGCAACTGCCGCGCCGGCCGCAAGCAGATGTGCATCAACACCGTCAGCGTCGGCGTGCAGCGCGACGGCGCGTTCGCCGAGTACGTTGTTATCCCCGAGACCAACGTCTGGGTGCATCAGGACTCCTCCGTGACGCCGGAACTCGGTGCCATCTTCGACCCCTTCGGGAACGCCGTGCACACCGCGCTGAGCTTCCCACTGGTCGGCGAGGACGTGCTGATCACCGGCGCCGGGCCTATCGGATTGATGGCGATCGCCGTCGCCCGCCACGCCGGCGCCCGCAGGATCGCAATCACCGACGTCTCCGCACCGCGGCTGGAACTCGCGCGGACCCTCGGCGTGGACCTCGCCATCGACGTCTCAAAGACGCGGGTCAAGGACGCCCAGCGGGAACTGGGCCTGCGCGAAGGATTCGACATCGGCATGGAAATGTCGGGACACCCCACGGCGTTGCCTGAGATGATCGAGAACATGAACCACGGCGGCAGGATCGCGATGCTGGGACTGCCCAGCCAGTCCATCGACATCGACTGGGGCAAAGTGGTCACGCACATGCTGACCATGAAGGGTATCTACGGCCGGGAAATGTTCGAGACCTGGTACGCCATGAGCGCCATGCTGTCCTCCAACCCGGTCCTGCACGCCAACATCTCCGCCGTTGTCACGGACACCCTTCCCGCCACCGATTGGGACCGGGGATTCGAGATCGCCCGGGCCGGCGTCGGCGGCAAAGTGGTCCTCGACTGGACCTGCTTCTAACCCCCACCGTTTCGGCCCACCGACCCCACCAGCGCAGGAGCCCACACCATGTATTCAGCCATTAAGAACCAGCTGCAGCACGAACTGGAGGAGATCCGCGGCGCCGGCCTGTTCAAGACCGAGCGGCACATTGACTCGCCCCAGGCAAACCACATCAAGGCCGGCCGGATCGGCGGGGCCAGCGCGGACGTGCTGAACTTCTGCGCCAACAACTACCTGGGCCTCGCGGACCACCCCGAAATCATTGCCGCCGCCAAGTCCGCGATGGACGAGCGGGGCTTCGGCATGGCCAGCGTGCGGTTCATCTGCGGCACCCAGGACCTGCACCTGGCCCTGGAGGAACGCGTCTCGGCGTTCCTCGGCACCGAGGACACCATCTTGTTCTCGAGCTGCTTCGACGCCAACGGCGGTGTGTTCGAGTCCCTCTTTGGCCCGGAAGACGCCGTCATCTCCGACGCCCTGAACCACGCCTCGATCATCGACGGCATCCGGCTCTGCAAGGCCCAGCGCTTCCGCTACGCCAACCAGGACATGGCGGACCTCGAATCGAAACTGATCGAGGCCAGCACGCAGGAGAACCCGGCCCGCCGCAAGATCATCGTCACGGACGGCGTCTTTTCGATGGACGGCTTCCTGGCCCCGCTGGAAGCGATCTGCGACCTCGCCGAAAAATACGACGCCATGGTCATGGTGGATGACTCACACGCCGTCGGTTTTATGGGCGCCAGCGGAGCCGGCACGCCGGAACACGCCGGCGTCTCGGACCGCGTGGACATCTACACCGGCACCTTCGGCAAGGCCCTGGGCGGCGCCTCCGGCGGTTACGTCTCCGGCCGCCGCGAAGTCGTCGCCATGCTCCGGCAGAAGGCTCGTCCCTACCTGTTCTCCAACTCGCTGGCCCCGGCCATCGTCGCTGCCACCCTCAAGGCCCTGGACCTCGTGGAGAACTCCGGCGAACTGCGCAGCAAACTCTTTGACAATGCCGCGCTGTTCCGCCGCCGGATGGCCGAGGAAGGCTTTGAGCTGCTCCCGGGGGAGCACGCCATCGTCCCGGTGATGTTCGGGGACGCCGTCCTGGCCGCCAAGATCGCGGACGCGATGCTGGAGCACGGCGTTTTTGTCACGGCGTTCAGCTACCCGGTAGTTCCCAAGGGTGCGGCCCGGATCCGGGTACAGCTCTCCGCGGCGCACAGCGCCGAAGACGTCGAGGCCTGTGTGCAGGCCTTTGTGCGCAGCCGCTCCGCCGTCGCGGGCTAAGCGGCACCGGACCGTAAGCCTGCGGCGCCGGAAACGGCGCCGCAGGCTCTGCGTCTGCGAGGATGGAACCATGTCAGCTAATTACGATGTTGTGATTGTCGGCGGCGGGATCGCCGGCCTGTCCCTTGCCTCAGCTCTCGCCGGGAAGTGCAGCGTCGCGTTGGTGGAAGCCGAGCAGAGCCTGGCTTACCACACCTCGGCACGCTCGGCCCGGCAGCTGATCCCCAGCTACGGCCCGGCAGTTGTCCAGGAGCTTACGGTGCGGACCCTCGCGCTGATCGCCGCCCGGGACGCCGAACTGCCGGAACCGGTGCTCTCGCCCCGCAGCTTTATGCTGATCGGCGACGACGAGGCTGTCCGCGGCGAGTCCAGCGGGCAGATGGTGCCGATTAGCCACGCCGCGGCGATGGAGCTCTGCCCGGCGTTGCTCCCCGGCTCCTTCTCCGCCGCGGGCCTGGACACCGGCTCCTTCGGCTGTGACGCACCCCTGCTGCTCGAGGACCACCGCCGGCGCGCGGCCGCCGGCGGCGTGGACATCATTACCGGCGCAAAGGTCCACTCGGCCCAGCGGCTCGGGTCCGGCTGGGAACTCGGAGCCGGGCAGGAAGGCTTCGCCGCCGCCGTTGTGGTCAATGCCGCGGGCGCGTGGGCGGACGAACTGGCAGTACTCAGCGGGGTCGAGAAAGTCCAGCTGCAGCCGTACCGGCGCACCGCGGCTATCGTCGACGTCGAGCATCCCCTTCCGGAGTCCAGCCCCATGGTGTGCGCGGCCGACAATTCCTTCTACTTCCGCCGGGACGGCGGGCAGGTGCTGATCTCGCCGTCGGAATCGGTGCCCAGCGGCCCCGAGGACGCGCAGCCGCACCCGGGGGACATCGAGGCGCTGAGCGCCCGGCTTAATACCCTGACCACCCTCGGCATCCGCGGTGTCCGCCGGGCCTGGACCGGATTGCGGACGGAGGCGGCCGACGGTGTGCCCGTGGTGGGATTCGACGCCGAAGCCCGGGGCTTTTTCTGGCTGGCCGGGCAGGGCGGCTATGGCTTCCAGACCTCCTCCGGCATCGCCGAGCTGGCCGCGGAACTTATCCTCGCAGGCCAGGGCGCCGGATCCACTGCCGCCGGTCCGGCATCCCGGACAGCGGCGCCGCTGGCGGCGACGCGCTGGTCCATCCGGCACTGAAGAATGGTCTTATGAGCACCCTGATCACAAACATTGCAGAGCTGATGACCCAGGACCGGGACTACCGGGTCCTGAAGGACGCCGCGCTGGTGATCGACGGCGAACGGATCGCCTGGCTGGGCCGGGCGTCCGACGCGCCGGCCGCCGACGGCACCGTCGACGCCGGCGGCCGTGCCCTGCTGCCGGGCTGGGTCGATTCGCACACCCACCTCATCTTTGCGGGTGACCGGACCGCCGAATTCGAGGCCCGGATGGCGGGGGAGAGCTACAGTGCGGGCGGGATCGCCGTAACCACCGGGGCCACCCGCGCCACCGGCGACTTCGACCTCACCCGACTGGCGATGGGCCGGGTAGCCGAAGCTGTTTCGCAGGGCACCACCTATCTTGAAACCAAAACCGGCTACGGCCTGGACGTTGACAACGAGGCCCGGAGCGCGCGGATCGCTTCCACAGTCGTCGACGAGGTCACCTACCTCGGCGCGCACCTTGTCCCCGCGGGGATGGACGCCGAGGAATACACGGAGCTCGTGTGCGGCCCGATGCTCTCCGCCGTCCGGCCGTTTGTGCGCTGGG
Source organism: Arthrobacter sp. UYCu512 (assembly GCF_040547075.1). NCBI lineage: Bacteria > Bacillati > Actinomycetota > Actinomycetes > Micrococcales > Micrococcaceae > Arthrobacter > Arthrobacter sp. UYCu512. Next base: position 158,481 of record NZ_JBEPPA010000003.1, on the reverse strand, counting down.
CCGACGTCTTCTGCGAACGGGGAGCGTTCACCGAGGACCAGTCCCGGCGCGTGCTCCAGGCCTGCCGGGACGCCGGGCTGGGCCTGCGTGTGCACGGCAACCAGCTCGGCGAGGGCCCCGGCGTCAGGCTCGCCGTGGAGTTCGGCGCGGCCAGCGTGGACCACGTCAACTACCTGTCCGCCGCCGACGTCGACGCCCTCGCGGGCAGCTGGTCCGGCTGGGACGGCGGGGACGGCGGCAACGGCGGGAAGCGCCCCGGCACTGGCGCCGGACGCGGGACGGTGGCGACCTGCCTGCCGGCCTGCGACCTGTCCACCCGGCAGCCGTTGGCACCGGGCCGGGAACTGCTTGACGCCGGCGTCCAAATCGCCCTGGCCTCGAACTGCAACCCGGGCACCTCCTATACCAGCTCGATGGCGTTTTGCGTCACCACGGCGGTGCTGCAGATGCGGCTCAGCGTCCATGAGGCCGTGCGCGCCGCCACGTACGGCGGTGCGCTGGCCCTTGGCCGGGAGTCCGGTAACGACGCCGACGGAGAACGCGCCGTCGGTTCGATCGCCGTCGGGCACCGCGCGGACCTCCATCTGCTGAACGCGCCGTCCGCCACCCATCTGGCTTACCGGCCCGGCATCCCGTTGACCCACGCGGTCTGGCGGGCCGGGGTCCGGGCGCACTGACGCCTGCCGCTGCGGCCGCTAGAACACCATCCGCGGAGCGTTCAGCACGGTCTCATCAACACGCCGGGCCTCCCACTGGCTGAACGGTTTGTCGAGTTCATACTTTTTCTCTGCGGTGCGGTACAGGGTACGGACCTCGGCGTTGTCCGGGTTGTTGAGTGATTCGAAGTACTCCACGGACCAGTGGAACCAGCGCATGCAGAACAGCCGCATGGTCAGCCCGTGGGTCACAAACAGCGCATTGGGGGCGTAGCTGGGTTTGGACCAGTGCCGGTACAGCGTTTCCATAAATGAGGAGATCCGGTCATAGACATCGGAGCCGGATTCGCCTTCGCGGAAGCGGTAGAAGAAGTGGCCGTAGGCGTTGCGGAGTTCCTTCTGGTCTTCGATCTCACCGGCGATCTGGAAGTTGGCCCAGTCCTGCTCACGCAGGCGCGGCTCCTCGATCACGCGTTCAACCAGCGCGCCGAGGTTCATCGCCTCCAGGGTCTGATAGGCGCGCAGGTACGGGGAGACGTAGACGCAGGCCGGCTGCCCGTCCAGCAGCCGCCGTACCCGTTCGCCGGCTGCCCGTGCCTGGTCGATGCCAAGCCCGGTCAGCGGGATCCGGTAGTCGGGCACCCGGTTGTAGATCGAGGTGTCGGCATTGGCGGCGGACTGGCCGTGCCGGATCATGATGATTTTCCCGGGCGCACTCATAAACCCCAAGCATAGGCGTGACGACCGGGAAAAACCGGGCAAGATAGGACCATGCTGGTTCCCTCCCGCCGTCGCCTGCGGCTAGAAGTCTGGATCGTCCTGGGCCTGTCCCTGGGCCAATCCGCCGTGTACTCGGTCGTTCAGCTGCTGGACAAGCTGACCCGGGGGCCGCTGGCGGAGGGGACTTCCACCCTGAACCGCTCCCAAAGCAGCCGCGAATACTTTGACCTGAGCTACCAGCTGCTGGACATTGTCTTCGCGCTGGTACCGGTGGTCCTGGTGTTCTATTTCCTCACCGAACACCGGGTGTCCGGTGCGGCCGGCAGCGGGGCCACGGCGTTCGGGAAACTGGGATTCACGTTTGCCCGCCCGGGCAGGGACCTGATCCAGGGCCTCGGGCTGGCGGCCCTGATCGGTGTACCTTCCCTGGGCCTGTACGCTGCGGGCCGGGCGCTGGGGATCACCACGGCGATTATCCCCAGTGCCCTTGATTCCTACTGGTGGACGGTGCCGGTGCTCATCCTCTCCGCGGTCCGGCACGGGATCGTGGAGGAAGTGATTGTGGTGGGCTACCTGCTGGACCGGCTCGGCAAGTTCGGCTGGAGCCTGCCGCTGGCCATCTTCGCCAGTTCCATGCTGCGCGGAAGCTACCACTTGTACCAGGGCTTCGGCCCGTTCATCGGCAACGCGATCATGGGCGTCGTTTTTGCACTGGTGTACACCCGAACGCGGCGCGTGATGCCGCTGGTGATCGCCCACGCGCTGCTGGACACCGTGGCCTTCGTCGGCTTCAGCCTCTTTGGCAAGGCCATCGGCCTGGGCTGAGCCGCCGGAGGGGTTCTGCGCGGAGGGGATCTGCGGGGCACGGCTGCGGCGGCCCATACGTGCTTTAAGAAATTCGGCCACCATCGGTGGGTGACGTCGTTGACACCCGCTGATGGCGGCCGAAGTGCGGGGCGGTGAAGCCTCAGATCGTGACGGCTCCGGAGGCCGTCTCAAACGTGACGGAGAGGATGCCGGGTGTCCCGCGCGGAGCAATCCAGTGCACGGCCACGTCTTCGAGCGGCTTCTCCACCGGGACGCCGAGCCATTCGGTGACGCGCTCGGCCGAACCGGCAATCGTGAGGGCGGACATTTTGACGTTGCCCTCGTAGGCCTTCGACGGGTGGAGTTCCGGATCGCCTTCCCATTTGAGCATGTACGGGACCTGGGGATCGGCGATGAGCCCAAGGATGCCAATCTGCTTCCAGACCAGCTCCCGGCCGTCCGGGAACTTGCGGTTGCCGTTGACGGCGGCGCGGCCGAGCCGGACTTCGAACGGGGCGAGGTCGTCGACCTCCACACACCAGCCCATCCAGCCGCCGCCGGCTTCGGAGCGGGCGCGGACGGCCTGGCCGAAGGGGGCCTTGTCGGAGGCCGGGTGGTTCAGGACCTCCACCACCTCGAGGTACTTGTGTCCCGCTAGCGGGATGATCATGTTGCGGGTCCCGAATCGGGGGTGTACTCCGCCCTTCACGGCTTCCACGCCGAGGGCAGACGCAATTCGTTCGGTGGTGGCAGCGAGGCCATCTTGTTCACAGGCGTAAGAGACGTGATCCATGCGCATGCCATCATCTTGGCACTTTGTGATGCGCCTCTCAGCTTAGGGTACCCTTACTGGCAGTTGGGGTCGGATCCGGACTGTTCCGGCCACACTCTCGGCAGCACACTTGGCAGCACACGTGGCCGCATTGGCATGGCATCAGCAGCGCCGCGGCCGGGCCAGCTTCATCTTTGTCATAAAGCTATCCACCGCCTGCAACCGGTTCCTAGACTGGGGTGAGGTCATGAGTGCCAGCGCACAGCCCCGGCTTGCTGGCCGGCAACCCTCGTATCGCGGTGGGGTGCCCCGGGTGAGGACCTGGCCGTCCGGCGCCCGCCGGGAGGCAAGCGCGGCGCCAGCACGGGCCCGGGCCACGGTGCCCAGGCTCAGGCTGTGCCCGCTCCCCTAAGGAGTGTCCCGATGTCAAGTGCCTGGTCCTTCGAAACCCGTCAGATCCATGCCGGCCAGGAGCCCGACAGCGCCACCGGCGCCCGCTCGCTGCCGATTTACCAGACGACGTCGTTTGTGTTCCCCAGCGCCGAGAGTGCCGCGAACCGCTTTGCCCTGGCGGAGCTGGCCCCCATTTACACCAGGATCGGCAACCCCACCCAGGATGCCGTGGAGCAGCGGGTTGCCAGCCTGGAAGGCGGACTCGCGGCTCTGCTGCTGAGCTCCGGACAGGCGGCGGAGACCCTGGCCATCCTGAATGTCGCCGAAGCCGGAGACCACGTGGTGGCAAGTCCCAGCCTTTACGGCGGTACTTACAACCTGCTGGCGCACACACTGAAGAAGTTTGGCATTTCCGTGACCTTCGTGGCGGACCCGGACAACCTGGCACAGTGGTGTGACGCCGTGCAGCCCAATACCAAGCTCTTTTTTGGCGAAGTGGTCTCCAACCCGCGCCAGGACGTGCTGGATCTTGAGGGCATCTCCCAGGTGGCCCACGCGGCCGGTGTCCCGCTGATCGTAGACAACACCCTCTCCACGCCGTACCTTATCCGGCCGATCGAGTGGGGTGCGGACATTGTGGTGCATTCGGCCACCAAGTACCTCGGCGGCCATGGAACGGCGATCGCGGGCGTGATAGTGGACTCGGGCAATTTCGACTTCGGCAAGGACCCGGAACGGTTCCCCGGCTTCAACACCCCGGATCCCAGCTATAACGGGCTGGTCTACGCCCGGGACCTCGGCGTGGACGGTGCCCTCGGCGCGAACCTCTCCTATATCCTCAAGGCGCGCGTGCAGTTGTTGCGCGACCTGGGCTCTGCGGTGTCCCCGTTCAACGCCTTCCTTATCGCCCAAGGCATCGAGACCCTTAGCCTGCGGATGGAGCGGCACGTTGCCAACGCCGGCCGGGTCGCCGAATGGCTGGAGGCCAGGGACGACGTCGAATCCGTCGCCTATGCCGGCCTGCCGTCCAGCCCTTGGTTCGAGCGCGGCCGCAAGTACGGACCGAAGGGGACCGGCGCCGTTGTCTCCTTTAACATCGCCGGCGGAGCCGAGGCCGGCAAGAGCTTTGTGGACGCCCTTGAATTGCACTCGCACGTCGCTAATATCGGCGATGTGCGCTCGCTGGTCATTCACCCGGCGTCGACGACACACAGCCAACTCTCGCCGGAGCAGCAGGTCGTTGCCGGGGTGAACCCCGGCCTGGTGCGGCTCTCCGTCGGCCTGGAGCACATCGACGACATCCTCGCCGACCTGGATGCCGGTTTCCGCGCCGCCAAGACCGTCTGACCAACCGTTCCCCGGGGGGAAGTCACACGGGCGTCACATTCTTCGCCACCGGGCGGCCGCATTTCGTACACTCAGGGGAGGTCATGAGTGCCAGCGACAGCCCCGGCTTGCTGGCCGGCAACCCTCCATTTGCGGCGGGGTGCCCCGGGTGAAGACCTGGCCTGCCGGTGAGCTGCCGGCGGGCAAGCGCGAAGTTAGGTCCTCACATGACGATTGCCGCCACCCGCCAGGGTGAATCCGCAAGCAAGACCTCCCATTCCCATGCCCCGGACCCCGGCGGCAGCGTCGCCGCGGACGGCGCGGCTGTGCCGGACGGAACCGTCCGGTACCTCCGGATCGGTGACCTGGTTCTCGAATCCGGCGCCCGGCTGCCGGACGCCACCCTCGGCTACGAAACATGGGGGACCCTCAACGCCGAACGCTCCAATGCCGTGCTGATCGAGCACGCGTTGACGGGGGACACCCACGTCACGCGCGGCGCCAGTGCGGAGCCGGGCTGGTGGGAGCAGCTCGCGGGCCCGGGCGCCCCGGTGGACACGGGGAAGTACTTTGTCGTTTCGATCAATATCCTGGGCGGCTGCTACGGCTCCACCGGACCCTCGTCGACGGCACCCGACGGGAAGCCCTGGGGCTCACGGTTCCCGCTGGTCACGCTGCGCGATACCACCGACGCCGAGGCCCGGCTCGCGGACGCGCTGGGAATCCGGAGCTGGTACGCCGTGCTCGGCGGTTCCCTGGGCGGGGCGCGTGCCCTCGAATGGGCCGTCAGCTACCCGGACCGGGTCCGGCGCTGCGGGGTTATTTCAATCGGAGCCAGCAGCACCGCCGAGCAGATTGCCTTCGCCCAGGCGCAAACACTCGCCATCCGGCAGGACCCCAACTTCAACGGCGGGGATTACTACGGCGGTCCCGGGCCGGAGGCGGGACTGGCCCTGGCCCGGCGGATAGCGCATATCACCTACCGTTCGGCCGCAGAGCTGGATGGACGGTTCGGCCGGAACGCCCAGGACTCCGAGGCTCCGCTGCGTGCCGGGTCACTCGCCGGGCGCGGGCGTTACCAGGTGGAGAGCTACCTGGACCACCAGGGCAACAAGCTGGTCCGCCGCTTCGATGCGAACAGCTACATCGCCATCACCGAGGCGCTGATGAGCCATGACGTCTGCCGGGGCCGCGGCGCGCTGACGGAGGCGCTGGCCCCTGCGACGGCGGCTTTCCTTGTGGCGGCCGTCGACTCGGACCGGCTGTACTTCCCGGAACAGTCCCGGGCGCTCGCGGCTGCCCTGCCGGGCAACGTTGCGGTGCACACCATCGAGGCGCCCATCGGCCACGACGGCTTCCTGACTGAGATTGGGCAGCTCAACACCCAGCTCCGACAGCACTTCTTCGGGTAGTCCAGCAGCCAAAAGCCGCCGCGGGTGTGCACTTTTGCAGATGCGCTCTGCACTAATGGCCGTTGAGGCCCGGGCCGGAACCGGACATACTCGTGGGGAATGGCGCCGCGTGTCTCACCTCACAGGCGCTCTCCTCCCAATGGTCCACGAGGCGTCGAAGACGATGCCAAAGGAGTCGAAATGAGCACGGAAAACGCGGCCGCACGGCGCGCAGAAGAGCCCGACGTCAAGACGTCCGGCCTCAAAAAAGTAGTCGCGGCCTCCATGGCCGGCACTGTCGTCGAGTGGTACGAGTTTTTCCTCTACGCCTCCGCGGCGACCCTCGTCTTCGGCAAGACCTTCTTCCCCAACTCCGGCTCGGAGCTGGACGGTATCATCGCGGCTTTCCTCACCTATGCAGTTGGCTTCGTTGCCCGCCCCATCGGCGGCATCGTGTTTGGGCACTTCGGCGACAAGTTCGGCCGCAAGCAGCTGCTCCAGCTCAGCATCATCCTGGTCGGAGTTGCCACCTTCCTGATGGGCTGCCTGCCGACCTTCCAGCAGATCGGCTACTGGGCTCCGGCCCTCCTGGTGTTCCTGCGGTTCGCCCAGGGCTTCGCCGTCGGCGGTGAATGGGGCGGCGCAGTCCTCCTCGTCGCGGAGCACAGCCCGAACAAATCCCGCGGCTTCTGGGCCAGCTGGCCGCAGTCCGCAGTTCCGCTGGGCAACCTGCTGGCCACTGCGGTGCTGTTCATCCTCTCCTCGACGCTGTCCTCCGCGGACTTCCTCAGCTGGGGCTGGCGCGTGGCCTTCTGGCTCTCCGCGGTGATTGTGCTGATCGGCTACTACATCCGGACCAAGGTCACCGACGCCCCCATCTTCCTGGAGGCCCAGAAGGAAGTCACCGTTGAGAAGAAGGGCTACGGCGTGGGCGAAGTCTTCCGCCGGTACCCGCGCGGTGTGTTCACCGCCATGGGCCTGCGCTTCGCGGAGAATATCCTCTACTACCTGGTAGTCACCTTCTCGATCACGTACCTGAAGGTGGTTGTCCAGACTGACACCTCACGGATCCTGCTGCTGCTGCTCGTCGCACACGCTGTCCACTTCGCCGTGGTTCCGATGGTCGGCCGCCTGTCGGACCGCCTCGGCCGCAAACCGGTCTACATGGCCGGCGCCGTCCTGGGCGGCACCTGGGGCTTCTTCGCCTTCCCGATGATGGACACCAAAAACGACATCATCATCCTTGCTGCCATCACCATCGGCTTGCTCTTCCACGCACTGATGTATGCCGGCCAGCCGGCAATTATGGCCGAGATGTTCCCGACCCGGATGCGCTACTCGGGTGTCTCGCTCGGCTACCAGGTCACCTCGATCGTGGCCGGATCGATGGCTCCGATCATCGCAGCCTCGCTGCTGAGCACGTTCAAGTCCTCCACCCCGGTGGCCATCTACCTGCTCGGTGCCTGCCTGGTCACGATGGTGGCGGTGTACTTCCTCAAGGAAACCCGCGGCATCTCGCTCCACGACGTCGACGCCGCCGACGCCCGGGGCACCGCCGACCTCCTCGCCGCGGGCAAGAACTAACAGGCAGGAAGTAACTGCAAGAAGTACCTGCAACAAAATACCTGCAACGAAATAGCAGCAACAACAATGGCCCTTGTCCCCGCGGTGCGGGGACAAGGGCCGTTGTTGTTGGCCGCCGGGCTCAGCCCAGCAGGACATCCTGGCGCTCGGAGATCTCGGTCCGGACGGCCGCCAGGACGGCCTGCACCGGCGCGGAGCGCAACGATTCCGCGCGGGCCACCGCCCAGATCGGAAGTTGGCGCTGGAAGTCCGCCGGCAGGACCGGCACAAAGTCGGGGTCGCCGACCGCCAGGAAGTTCGGCAACAGCCCGATGCCCGCACCCCGGCGGACCGCCTCCAGCTGGGCAAAGATGCTGGTGGCCTGGAAGCTGGACCGCGGGACGGGAAGCTGGGTGGAACGGTGGCCAAGTTCGGCGACCTGCAGCGCCGATTCGACGTAGGACACAAAACCATGCTGCCGGACGTCGTCGAGCGTCACCGGAAGTCCGCGGTCCCGGGCGTACTGCGGGCTGGCGTACAGCCGGAGAAAGTAGTTGGCCAGGAAAATGGGCTGCGCATTGCTGACGTCGAGGTTGCCGACCACCACCTCCAGGTCCACGCCGGAGCGGTTCCGGCTGACCTTGCGCGTGGCGCTGAGCATTTCAACGTTCAGCAGCGGATGCTGACGTTGCATCCGGACAAGCGCCGGTGCAACGAATTCTGCCCCGAAGCCGTCGGGTGTGCTGACCCGGACCAGGCCCGAGAGTACGTCTTCGGACTGCGCGATGCGGTTTGTGAGCGCACCGAGGGTGCCCTCGATCGCCTCGGCGGCGGCCACGGCCTCGTTGCCAAGGTCCGTCAGTTCCCAGCCGTGCGGACTCCGCTCCAGGGTGCGCCCGCCCAGCTGTTTGTCCAGCGCCAGGATGCGGCGGGAGATGGTTGTGTGGGTTGTGCCGAGGGTCTCTGCCACCGCGTTGAACCGGCCCAGCCGGGCTACCGTCAGCAGGATCAGCAGATCGTCCGGGCTCGGCAGCCGCCTCACATCCATGGGTCTCCCTCGCAACTAAGCATGTGCATCCGTGCACATAGCATCTGTGGTTTTTTCCCTTGATTGCACTGTAGCAGGGGTGTGATGCTTAATACTGAGCATCCGGCCACTGCCGGAATCCGGGCGCTGCGTTTGACGGCGCGCACGGGATGACCCAAAGCAAAGGAGCTTATGCCATGGCAGTTATCGCCTGGATCGGACTGGGGAACATGGGCGGGTCCATGTCCGTGAACCTCGCCGCGGCCGGCCACAACGTCCGCGGTTTCGACCTCAACCCTGAGGCCGTTGCCACCGCCGCCGCAGGCGGTGTCAAGCCCGCCGTAAGCATCGCCGAGGCGGTTGACGGCGCCGACGTTGTGTTTACCATGCTTCCCAAGGGCGAACATGCCCGCGCCGTGTACCTGGGCGAAGACGGCGTGCTGGCCCACGCCGACACCAAGACCCTGCTGGTGGACTCCTCCACGATCGACATCGCCTCGGCCCAGGCCCTGCACGACGCCGCCGCTGCGGCGGGCTTCCGCTTTGTCGACGCGCCCGTCTCCGGCGGCATGAGCGGTGCGAAGGCCGCCACGTTGACGTTTATGATCGGCGGGGAGGCCGGCGCGGTGGCCGACGCCACCGAATACATCAAGCCGATGGCGGCGAACATCATCCCCACCGGCGGCGCCACCACCGGCCAGGCCGCCAAAATCTGCAACAACCTGATGCTCTTTATCAACCTCGCCTCGACGGCCGAGGGCGCGGTGCTCGCGGACCGTCTGGGCCTGGACAAGCAGGTCTTCTGGGACATCGCCTCCGTCTCCTCCGGCGACAGCTGGGCGCTGCGGACCTGGTACCCGGTGGCCGGCGTTGTGCCCACCGCCGCCTCGAACAACGACTTCGCGCCGACGTTTACCGCCGAGCTCGCCAACAAGGACATCGGCCTGGCCATCAGCGCCGCCCGCGACACCGGCACGCCGCTGGAGATCGGCGAGCACGTCCAGCAGCTTTTCCAGCGGCTCATCGACGGCGGCCAGTCCGGCACGGACTGCTCCGCAATCGTCAAGCTGGTTGACGGCTCGTTCGAGTCCGCCAAGCAGCCCTAAACCTTTTAGAAAGAGATCCTCCCCATGGAACGCATTCCGCACTTCATCAACGGCGCCCTGATCTCCGATGCCGAGCGCTACGGCCCCGTCTTTAACCCGGCCACCGGCGAGCAGGAAAAGGAGGTCGCCCTGGCCTCTGCCGGCCGCGTCCAGGAAGCCGTTGAAGCCGCCCGCGCCGCGCTGCCGGGCTGGCGCGCCACAAGCCTCGCCAAGCGCACCACCATCTTCTTTAAGGTCCGCGAACTGCTGTTGGCCCGCCGGCCCGAACTGGCTGCCCTGCTGACCAGTGAACACGGCAAGGTCCTCTCCGACGCCGAGGGCGAAATCACCCGCGGCCTGGAGAACATCGAGTTCGCCACCGGGCTCTCCCACGCGCTCAAGGGCGAACGTTCCGAACAGGTCGCCGGCGGTGTCGACGTTCACTCGGTGCGCCAGCCGGTCGGCGTCGTCGCCTGCGTCACGCCGTTCAACTTCCCGGCCATGGTGCCGCTGTGGATGATCGGCAGCGCCCTGGCCTGCGGAAACACTGTGCTGCTTAAGCCCAGCGAAAAGGATCCGTCATCCGCGGTCTTCATCGCCCAGGTCTTCGCCGAGGCCGGCCTGCCCGCCGGTGTGTTGAACGTTGTGCACGGCGACAAGGAAGCCGTCGACGTCCTGCTCGAACACCCGGACGTCAAGGCCATCAGCTTTGTCGGTTCGACGCCGATCGCCCAGTCCATCTACAGGCGTGCCGCCGACCACGGCAAGCGCGTGCAGGCCCTGGGCGGCGCCAAGAACCACATGGTGGTCCTTCCCGACGCGGACCTGGCAATGGCCGCCGACGCCGCCGTCTCGGCCGCCTACGGTTCCGCCGGGGAGCGGTGCATGGCCGTCAGCGTGCTGGTCGCGGTCGGAAACATTGCTGACGAACTCGTGGCGGCGATCAGCACCCGGATGGCCGCGCTCACGATCGGCCCCGGCACGGACCCGGCCTCGCAGATGGGTCCGCTCATCACGGCCGAACACCGGGACAAGGTGGCCTCCTATGTGGCCGGTGCGGCCGACGAGGGCGCCACAGTAGTGGTGGACGGCCGGGAACAGGAGTTCGACTCCAACGGCTTTTTCATCGGCGTCAGCCTGGTGGACCACGTCAAGCCCGGCATGAAGGTCTACGACGATGAGATCTTCGGCCCGGTCCTCTCCGTAGTCCGGGTCGAGAGCTACGCCGACGCCGTGCAGCTTGTCAACGACAACGAGTTCGGCAACGGCGTGGCGATCTTCACCCGCGACGGCGGCGCGGCCCGGCAGTTCGAGTTCGACGTCGAGGCCGGCATGGTCGGCGTGAACGTGCCGATCCCGGTGCCGGTGGGTACCTTCTCCTTCGGCGGCTGGAAGAACTCGCTCTTCGGCGACACCCACATGTACGGTCCGGAGAGCATCCGCTTCTACACCCGGGGCAAGGTCGTCACCACCCGCTGGCCGGATCCCGCCACCTCGGTGATCGACCTGGGTTTCCCGCAGGTCGACTAAAGTCGGCATATGAGCACGCTTGAGAACCGGCCCAACACGGCCCTGGTCGTCGTGGACATGCAGCTCGACGTCGTCGCGGCGGCCTACCGCCGCGACGACGTCATCGCGACCATCGCCACCCTCGTGGACAAGGCGCGCGCCGCCGGGGCGGCGGTCGTCTGGGTGCAGCACAGCGGGGCGGAACTCCCGAGCGGCAGCGCAGGCTGGCGCTATGTTCCCGAGCTCGTCCGGGGCGAGGCGGAGCCGCTGGTGCCCAAGGAGTACAGCGACGCCTTCGAAGCGACCGACCTGGAGTCAGTGCTGGCCGGCCGCGGCATCGGCCGTTTGTTCCTGGCCGGAGCGCAGACCGACGAGTGCATTCGCTCCACACTCCACGGTGCCATCACCCGCGGATATGACGTCACCTTGGTGGCGGACGCCCACACCACCGAGGACCTCAGTGAATTTGGTGCGCCGCCGCCGGAACTTGTGGTGGCCCACACGAATCTCTATTGGCGGTACCATCGGGCTCCGGGGCGCACCGCAGGAACCGTGAACGCTGCCGACGTGGACTTCGCTAGCCCTTCATGATCTCGGCCCGCTGGGCCATGTAGTCCTCCATGGAGAGCTCGCCGTCGCTGTAGCGCTGGTCCAGGTCGGCGAGCTTGCGCGCCCGGAAGCCCTGCGGGGCCGCCGGCGGTTGAGGCGTCGGCTCCGGCGTCGGCTCCGGGGTCGGAATCGGCGCCGGCGGCTGCCATTGCTGCTGCGGCGGGTGATTCAGGTACTCCGGGCTGTCCTCATACGGGGCGCGGTAGTCCTGCTTCGCGGGAGGCTGCGGTGCGCCGAGCTGTCCGAATCCGCCGTAGTAGTCCCGCTGGGTGAAGCCGTCCCGCGGCGGGTTTCCCTGCTGGCCGGGGCGGGGGCCGGGGCCGGGACCGGCGCCGGGGAAGTTGCCGAACCGGTCCGGCAGCCCGCCGGGCATACCCTGGTTCCGGTTTCGGCCGCGCACCGACTTCTTGTAGTAGCGCATAGCCATCGGGACCAGGAATGACAACACGATGATCCAAAAGAACAGACTGTTCACGGCACGCCTTTCAGGAAGTGTCCTTCCAGCCTAACGCGCAGACCCGTTCCGGGGTGCCCGCGGCCGGGCGCACGTCAGGACCGTACTGGCTCGCCGGTGCCGGGAGGGCCTTCGCCCGACCCCAGCGGCATGCCGGTGCCGGGAGGGCCTTCGCCCGACCCCAGCGGCATGCCGGGTCCGAAGACGGGCCCCGGGAGCGGGCGCTTGGCCGTGACGCCGTCGCCGGAGGAACGGTGCCGGATCCGCCGGACCACCCACGGTACAAAGTATTCACGGGCCCACACCAAATCACCGGACCGGGCCTGCCGCCAGCTTTGCGGCGGCAGCGGCTTGGGGGAGAGGGGCTCCAGGGTGTGCTCGACGTTGAGGGATTCCAGGACCATGGCCGCGATGGTGTGATGGCCCAGCGGCGAGAAGTGCAGCCGGTCCGCATCCCACATCTGCGGGTCGTTCAGCTGCCGCAGGGACCACATGTCCGCGATGATGGCGTCGTGGCGGGCCGCGATGGTGCGGAGGTTCTCGTTATAGATGGCCACCTTGCTCCGTACCCGGCCCAGCACGGAGGAACCGGTGTCGGGACCGTTGAAGAGGACCACTGTGGCGCCGGCCAGGGCGAGGATCTGCACCACCGAATCCAGTTTCTCGGCCAGGGCATCCGGGTCTCCGCCGGGGCGGATCAGGTCGTTTCCGCCGGCGGACAAGGTCACAAGGTCGGGCCGCAGGGACAGACAATGCGCCAGTTGCTGGTCCACTATCTGCTGCAGGAGACGGCCCCTGACGGCCAGGTTGGCATAGGCGAAGCCGTCGTGGCCGCGGCTCAGTTCCTCGGCCACGCGGTCCGCCCAGCCCCGGTGTCCACCCGGACTCGCCTGTTCGGGGTCGCCGATGCCCTCGGTAAAGGAGTCACCCATGGCCACGTAGCGGGACCAGGGATGGGCAATGACGTTGTCCGGGGAGGTCGCGAGGGCTTCAGTTTCGTTCACCTTCATATGGTGCACTCTTCCGGTAAAGCCGCGCCACCGGAAATTGTTACTTCCAGGTAACTGTAAGAATGGAGCCATGACACACGCTGTTGCCTTCCCCGCCCCTGTTGTCCTGTGGTCCCAACCGGAGCCAGAGCGGGCCGGCAGGCCGCTGCTGGTCCTGCTGCACGGCTATGGGGCCAACGAAGCGGACCTTATGAGCCTGGCCGAGCTGCTGCCGCCGGAATTCGCCGTCGCGTCGGTGCGCGCCCCGATGGTCTCCGGTGCAGGCTTCACCTGGTTCCCGTTGTCGGCGTCGATCGGCTACTCCCTGGACGCCGTCAAGGATGCCGCCGGGTACGTCGAGAACTGGCTCGACTCGGTTCGTCCGAACCACCCGTCCGTGACGCTTTTGGGCTTTTCAATGGGGATGGCGCTCGCCACCGCGCTGTTACGCCGGCGGCCCGCGGACTACGCCGCCGTCGTCGGACTCTCCGGTTTTGCGGTCGACGCCGGTGCTGACAGCGGTTTCCGTGACGCGGAGCTGGACGGGACGGTGCCGATGTTCTGGGGCCGCGACCAGCAGGATCCCGTGATCCCGGCCGAGAAGGTCGACTTCACCCTGGGCTGGGCCCGTCAACACGTTAAGCTCACCAAGGTCCTGTACACCGGAATGTGGCACGGCATCAACCAGCAGGAAATCGGGCACGTCGGCGAGTTCCTGACCCATGAGGTGCTGAGGAGCTGAACCGGCGGCGCCGGGGCGGACTGTGCCCGGCGCCAGTGTCCGGGTTACGCTCCGGCAGGGGTACTGATCCGCACTGTCCTGCCGTTGACGGTTACGGTGTCCCCGTGGTGGAGCTGGCGGCCGCGGCGTTCGTCAATATCGCCGTTGACCTTCACGAGTCCGCCCTTGATCAGCTCCGCCGCTTCCACCCCGTCCTCAACCAGGCTGGCCAGCTTCAAGAGCTGGCCGAGCCGGATCATGTCGTCGCGGATGGGGACCTCTGCAATTTCCGGTTTGCTCATAGAAGTAATGATGCCTGACGAAAGGGGCCAGCAATGACCCACACACCCCGGCTTCCGTTCCTCGCGGGGCTGCCCCTCGCCGTGGCGGCGGGGCTGATGATGCCCGTGCAGGGCAGGATCAACGGCGCCCTGGGGACGGCGCTCGCGGACGGAATCGGCGCCGCTGTGGTGAGTTTCTCGACCGGGCTGGTGGTGATGATCGTGATTTCGCTCGTCCTGCCGCGCGGACGGGCCGGGCTGGCGCAGATCCTGCCGGCCGTCCGGGAGCGCCGGTTCCCGCCCTACTTCGTCCTGGCCGGCTGCATCGGCGCTTTCTTCGTCTTCGCGCAGTCGTTCACGATCGGCGTGCTGGGGGTAGCCCTGTTCACGGTCGCTGCCGTGACCGGCCAGACCCTCAGCGGGCTGCTTGTCGACCGGATCGGGATTGGCCCGGCCGGCCGGAGATCCATCACCGGAATCAGGGTGCTGGGCAGCGTCCTGACCGTTGCCGCCGTCGCCTGGGCCGTATCTCCGCGCTTCTCCGGTGCTGAAGCGGGAATGTCCGATCTGCTGGTTCCGGTCCTGGTCCCCGTCCTGGCCGGCTTCCTGATGAGCTTCCAGCAGGCCATGAACGGCACCGCTGCTGTGCACTACGGCACACCGATCGCCGCTACCCTGATGAACTTCATCGCCGGCTCGGTCCTGCTCTGGGCCGCGTGGCTGGTCAAGGCCGCCGTCGCGGGTCCAGGCAACGCGCTGCCGGGGGAGTGGTGGTACTACCTGGGCGGGCCCATGGGCTGCGTCTTTATCGGCGTCGGGGCCCTGCTGGTGCGCAGCCTGGGCGTGCTGGTGACCGGACTGGGCATGATCGCGGGCCAGCTGCTGGGTTCGCTGGGACTGGACCTGGCGTTCCCGTCGCCCGGCACGGTGGTGGAGCTGCCCACCGTTCTGGGAACACTGCTGACCCTGGCCGCCATTGTGCTCGCGAGCCTGCCGTGGCCCCGGGGTGTCCTGGGGCGGGGCCGGGGACCGGCTGCCCGGTAGGCTAGGAGGCGCAGCTTCCTGCACCGCCACCATTAAGCACTCCTCCGGGACCGGCTGGTTGGCGCGTGCCGGTGTTTGTGTTTTAGTTTTGCGTTTTTGTAGTGCCCCGACCGGCAACCAGCCGGGGTTCCGGGGCTGAGACCGCGGACCGCACCCAGCGGCCCTGTAGAAAGTGGAGTTCCCATGGCAGCAAAATCCGTCCTCGACCAGATCATCTCCCTCGCCAAGCGCCGGGGTTTCGTATTCCAGGCCGGTGAAATCTATGGGGGTTCCCGTTCTGCCTGGGACTATGGGCCCCTGGGTGCCGAGCTGAAGGAAAACATCAAGCGCCAGTGGTGGCAGTCAGTGGTCCGTGGCCGCGACGACGTCGTTGGCCTGGATTCCTCGGTCATCCTGCCCCGCCAGGTCTGGGAAGCATCCGGGCACGTTGACGTGTTCTCCGACCCGCTGGTCGAATGCCTCTCCTGCCACAAGCGTTACCGCGCCGATCACCTCGAGGAAGAATTCGAGGAGAAGAAGGGCCGTCCCCCCGAGAACGGCCTTAAGGACATCGCCTGCGCAAATTGCGGCACCCGCGGAGAATGGACCGAGCCGCAGGAATTCTCCGGCCTGCTCAAGACCTACCTCGGCCCGGTGGCCAACGAAGAGGGATTGCACTACCTGCGTCCGGAAACGGCCCAGGGCATCTTTGTGAACTTCTCCAACGTGCTCACCACGTCCCGCAAGAAGCCGCCCTTTGGCATCGGCCAGATCGGCAAGTCCTTCCGCAACGAGATCACACCGGGCAACTTCATCTTCCGCACCCGTGAGTTCGAGCAGATGGAAATGGAATTCTTCGTCGAACCGGGCACCGACGAGCAGTGGCACCAGTACTGGATGAAGGAGCGGATGTCCTGGTACACGGGCCTCGGCATCCGGGAAGAGAACCTGCGCTTCTTCGAGCACCCGCTGGAGAAACTCAGCCACTACTCCAAGGGCACCACCGACATCGAGTACCGCTTCGGCTTCCACGGCTCGGAGTGGGGTGAGCTTGAGGGCGTCGCCAACCGCACCGACTTCGACCTCTCCACCCACGCCAAGGCCTCCGGCCAGGACCTGAGCTACTTTAACCAGGCCACCAACGAGCGCTACACCCCGTACGTGATTGAACCGGCCGCCGGGCTGACCCGTTCGTTTATGGCGTTTATGATCGACGCGTACACCGAGGACGAGGCACCCAACTCCAAGGGCGGCGTCGACGTCCGCACAGTACTCAAGCTTGATCCGCGCCTGGCCCCGGTCAAGGCGGCAGTGCTTCCGCTCAGCCGGAACGAGGATCTGTCCCCGAAAGCCAAGGACCTCGCTGCCCAGCTGCGCAAAAGCTGGAACATCGAGTTCGACGACGCCGGCGCCATCGGCCGCCGCTACCGCCGTCAGGACGAAATCGGCACGCCGTTCTGCATCACAGTGGACTTCGAGACCCTGGACGACCAGGCCGTCACCATCCGCGAACGCGACACCATGAGCCAGGAGCGCGTTTCCCTGGACAAGGTGGAGGGTTACCTGGCCGCACGGCTGATCGGCGCCTGATCGTGGCGATCGCATACCGTCAATGGCGCGACGGCGACGACCTGGCACTGCTCGAAATCTGGGGCGGGCCCGAGACCGAGCAGGCCCGGCAGTTCCGCGGTACCCTGGCCCCCTCGGGCGGGGCGCCGTGGCGGCGCTGCATCGTGGCCGAGGACGTCGTCGACGGTGTGGCCATCCCGGTCGCGGCCGGCGTTGTGCACGAGGCCTCGTTGCACCCGGAACGGCTCTGGGCCTACATCGAGGTTGACCGGCACCACCGCCGCACGGGCGTCGGCTCGACGCTGCTGACCATGCTGCGGCACGAGGCGGCCCAGTCGCCGTCCGGTGTCAGCCGGCTGCGGACCAAGGTGGAGCCGGGCACCCCCGGCGCGGCCTTCGTCGAGGCGGCAGGGATGGTGCCGATCCAGCGTTCCCGGCTCGTCGTCGTCGACCCCGGCGCGCTTAAGCTGCCCGTTTTCGGCGACGGTTCCGAGGCTGCTGCCTCCGAGCAGGTGGAGGACCTGGCCACCGGTTCGGTGGAGCTCAGCGATGTGGTGGGACGCTACTACACGTCCGTGCACGGCTGGGACAGCCCGGGTGAGCTCAGTATTGCCAAGGTCCAGCGCTTGTTCCTGGACGAGCTCAGCGGAGCGCACGGCGCGATTGTGCTGCGCGCACCGAAGGCCAGTGCCTTCGGTGCGGGGGTGCCGGCCAGCAGGAAGGGCAGGCTCGAGGCTTTTGCCATCAGCTACGCCGAGCTCGTACCCGTCGACGGAACGGCGGGCGAAGCCCCGTCCGGCCAGCCCACCGACGTATTCCTGGGCCACGAGCCGAACCTCTCCGCGGACGAAGCCCAGGCAGCGGTTCGGGACTTGCTGGCGCTGATTGCGTTCCAGCACCCGGTGCTGCTGGAACTGGACGACTCGATGTCGGCGCTGAGCGCCGTCGTCGAGCCGCTGCTCGAAAGCGGCAAAGCCCGTCTGCAGGGTGCCAATACGCTGGTGGTCTCGGACCCGGCCTAGCCATTAACTCAACTGACCCGCAGTTGCGGCCGTTATGAAGCGTGATAACGGCCACAGCTGCGGGTCAGTTTGCGTGCAGGCCTATTTACCCGGCGGCATCACCGGGGGAACGAAGTCGAACGTCATGCCCAGGAGCCAGACGAGCAGCAGCACCACCGGCAGGTGGAACACAAACTGCAGGAAGGTAAAGCCCACCAGGTCCCGGGCCCGCAACTTCAGCACGGCGAGCAACGGAAGCATAAAAAACGGGTTGATCAGGTTCGGCAGGGCCTCGGCGATGTTATAGATCTGCACGGTCCAGCCGAGGTTCATCTGGACGTCGGTGGCCGACTGCATCACGTACGGCGCCTCGACGAGCCACTTGCCGCCACCAGAGGGGACAAGCAGGCCGAGCAGGGCGGTGTACAGCGCAATAACGACGGCGAACCCGCCGCCGCTGCCGATGCCCGAGAAGAACTCGGCCAGGTGCGCGGAGATGGTCATCCCGCCGTTGCCGGTGGCCTTGGTGAGGATCGCGGCCATCGCCGCATAGAGCGGGAACTGGACCAGGATTCCGGCGGTCGCCGGAACAGCCTTGGTGACGGCCTGCAGGAAGTTCCGCGGGGTCCCGTGCAGCACCAGGCCCAGGATGAGGAAGACCAGCAGGTAGCCGTTGAGGCTGCTCACCACGGTGAGGAAGGGCTTGGTAAGGAACTGCGAGATAAGCCAGCCGAGTGTCAGGATGCCGGCCAGCACCGGCAGGATGATGCTGTATTCGAGCCACTCGCCCGGGCGCGAACGCGGTGCCGGTTCGCCCGGCGCGTCGTCAAGGTCGACGCCGAGGTCCGCGGCGGTGCGGATGGCGCCGCCCCGGGGCGCCGAGAAGTGCGCGATGACTGTGGTCAGCGCCATCAGGATTGCCAGGGTGAGCAGCGACTGCCACGTGAAGATGGTGGTGCCGAAGTCCAGGATGCCGGTGATCTTCAGCAGTGCCGGCGGCAGTGAGGCGGCGGTGGCCTGCAGCTGTGCTGCGGAGGAGGACAGCCCGAGCGCCCAGACGGCGCCGAGGCCCATAAAGGCTGCGGCGCCAAGCGCGCGGTAATCTACCGTCAAGTCTTTGCGGCGGGCTATGGCACGGGCCAGCAGGCCGCCGAAGATGAGGCTCAGGCCCCAGTTCAGGAAGGACACCGACATTGACATCAGCGCGACAAAGCTGACCGCGGTTTGGGCGGTGGCCGGGACGAGGGCCAGCCGGCTGATCAGCTTGGCTACGGGCGGTGAGGTCGCCACAACGTAGCCGGTCAGCACCACCATCGCCATCTGCAGGGTAAAGGCCGTCAGGTCCCAGAATCCGTTGCCGAATGAATCGGCGATGGACTGGGGCGAAGCTCCGATGGCCAAGGCGGCCACAGCGATGATGATGACGCCGGCCAGGGCGAAGACGTAGGCGTCCGGAAACCACTTCTCGGTCCACGCGGCCAACCGTTGGGCTATCCGGGCGAGACCGCGTTCTTCGCCGCTTTCGCTTT
This sequence comes from Arthrobacter sp. UYCu512, assembly GCF_040547075.1. Classification (NCBI taxonomy): domain Bacteria; kingdom Bacillati; phylum Actinomycetota; class Actinomycetes; order Micrococcales; family Micrococcaceae; genus Arthrobacter; species Arthrobacter sp. UYCu512. Next base: position 139,056 of record NZ_JBEPPA010000003.1, on the reverse strand, counting down.
TGCTCAGGACTGTGTTTGCCACAGGGGTGTACCTCTCCATTGAGTGCTCATTTGTACCCGTAGGAGTGTAGCCAAACGATGGCGGTATCCAGGCTTATCGGCGCCGGCCGCCTGCGCGCCGCGGACCTTCGGCCTTGTCCAGCCGCCTGCGTTCGTCCTCGGTAGGTGCTCCGCCGCCGAGGGCCGCGGGCATCCACCACGCACCCGGGGCCGGGTCCAGGGGGAAGTCCGCGATGCAGGTATCGATGCCAGCCTGCAGGGACCGTCGCAGCGAGTCGGTGGCCGCCCGGGCGTCCTGGGACGGGTCGACGCAGACCGGTTCCCCGACGTGGATCCGGACCGGCGCGCGCCAGGCGCGGGCAGGGGAAAAGCCGTGGTTCCTGGTCATCAGCCGGTGGGCGCCCCAGACGGACACAGGGATGATGGGCACCCCGGCCTCGGCCGCCATCCGCACCGCGCCGGTCTTGCACTCGCGCACGCGGAAGCTGCGGCTGACGCCGGCCTCCGGCAGGATCGCGATGATCTCGCCCGCGCGGAGCTTTTCCACGGCGGCGTCGTAGGCATGGGCGCCGGTTCCATAGCCGACGACGATGTGCCCGGCTGCGCTGATGGCCGGGCCCGCGAACCAGTGGTCGGCCGCCCCCTGGGTGATGAGGAAGCGCATCTGGGCCTTGGCGCGCCACCAGAGCAGCACTTCGGCGAAGGCGAAGTCGAGGTACCCGAAGTGGGTGATCGCGACGACGGCGCCACGGCCCGGGACCACCCGCCGGGACCGACCCTCCCGGCCCCCGCCGCGGGACTCCGGCGCCGGGAGGTGTTCCTGCCCGGTCACGATGACCCGGATCCGGAAGAGCCGGCGCAGCATTCGCCCGGTGCTGACGATCACGCGGTAGAAGCCGTCATTGGGCCTGGGGCGCCAGGGCATGTCAGCGACCGCCCTGAATCCGGCGGGGCGGCAGGGGCAGGAAGCCCGACGTGGACTCCACATATTCCTTATAGCCCGGGCGGGCGGACATGGCCTTCTCGGTCAACGGCTTGCCGGATTTGCCCGCTAGCAGCCAGATCATCAGTGCAGGGGAGAGGACCGTCAATACCCCCGGCCAGGAATCGGCGGCCACCAGGAAGATTCCGGTCCAAACAGCGGCGTCGCCGAAGTAGTTCGGGTGCCGGGTGTAACGCCAAAGCCCTGTGTTGAGCACGGTCCCGCGCCGGGACGGATCATCCTTGAACTGCGCCAGCTGCCAGTCGCCAACCGCCTCGAAAACAAAACCGACAGTCCACAGCAGCACACCAAGCCATGCCAGCCAGCCAAGGTTTCCGGTGCCGAACATCCCGACCTGGACGGTCAGGGAGACGAAGAACAGGATCACACCCTGCGGCAGGTAGACCTTGCGCACCGCGTAGCTGTTGCGGGACCCCGGAGCTGCGGAGAGCATGTCGACGTAGCGGGGATCCTCGTGGCCGCCGCGGGCCCGAAGCCCGATGTGGACGGCGAGGCGGATGCCCCAGACCGCCACCAGCGCCAGCAGCAGCAGCCGCCGGCCGCCGTCGCCGGCTCCGGCGGAAAGGAACCAGGAGATGACGGCCGCCACTACAAAGCCCAGGCCCCAGACGGTGTCGATGACGGAGTGGCGGTTCTGCCGGACGGCGATGCTGAAGGTGATGGCCAGCAGCACCACAAGGCCCGCCGCCACCCACGGCAGGCTGGCCACGAAGCCGGTGAGCGGAAAGTCCGCCATTACAGCACCACCGGGAGGCTGGCGGCGGCGGGAAGGAGGCTGCGGAACGAGCCGGCGCCGCCGTGTGGGTCCGGCCTTGAACCGCCCGCGAACGCATCGAGGATAAAACCGTTGGCGAGCAAGTTCCACAGGTGCAGCCGGCGGAACATAAAGTGCCCTGCTCCCTTGAGGGAGACGTAGTCCACGGACTCGGCGACGCCGTCGGCCCGGCGGGCATACGCGAGCGAGTTCCCGGGGCTGGTCCAGCGGTCCTCGGTGCCATGGACGATCAGGATCCGGCGGCCGGCCACTCGCTCCACCGGGGTTTCGGCGTTAAGCCAGGGCGCAAGGGCGACGACGGCTTCCACCTGCGGGTGGTCCGCGACGCAGAGTGCGGTCAAGCCCCCCATCGAGTGGCCCAGAAGATAGATCGGAACCCCAGGATGTTCACGGCTGATGTGGTTCAGTGCCCACCGGGCATCCTGGACCGGGGACATCGCCGCGCCGTTCCAGCCCCGGTACCGGTTCCGAAGAGTCCAGACTGCCAGGCCATCGTCCGTGCCGGCGTTGCGGAGGGCGCGGGCGAAGGGCAGCATCCGGGCCGGACTCAGGTGCCGGGCACGGACGGATTCGAAGCTGTCGGACCGTCCGCCGTGCAGGACCAGGGCAACTCCCCGGGTTTCCCCGGCTGCCGCGGCAATGCTCAATACGGCCTTGGCGGCGGGGCCCGGGCGCTCAGGTTCGCGGTCGTCTATCTTGCGTATGGCCATGCCGTACCTCCACATCGTGTCCGTCGTTTTCAACCGTCGTTTTCAACCGTCGTTTCCAACCATAGGGCGCAGCGCCCGCAGTGGGGCTCCGAGCCGCAGGGCGCGTCAGGTCCCGCGGTTCCCGGGGACGGCCCACAGGACATTCGGAGCAGTGCCCGGGAAAGATGGGCTTTAGAGCTGGGACGCGTGCCCTGCGGGCGTACCGGCCGCATCCTCTTGACGGGTTCTGGGTGAAGGAATAAGCGTTTCCGAACCGGGACGCCAGGTTCTCGCCGGTCATAGCGTGCCATTGGGAGGACTCCCGGGACACCGAGGCGAACATCGCCTGGGTGCGGGACTATGCAGCGGCCCTGCTGCCCTATTCAGAGACTGCGGGCTACATCAACTTCATGGACGGCGACGATCTGGGCCGGTCGCGGAAAATTACGGGCCGAACTATCAGCGGTTGAGGGCGGATAAGGCCAAATACGATCCGCAGAACCTCTTCCGCATGAACCAGAATATCGCGCCGGCCTAACCAGGCGGGATACAGTGTCGCGGCGTCGCTGGTCCGGACGGCGCCGCGGAGCGCCGTAGAGTTTTTCCCATGAGGTTGAACCGCTGATGGGCGCCGGACATTTACACACCCCGCACGGGCAGGCGGATTTGACGCCGGCTGCGCTCGCCGCCCGCAAGAAAGCCAACGTCATTCTGGCCGCTGTCCTGATCCCGCTGACGCTGCTGACACTCGTGGCGATGGCGTTGCTGTGGCCCTCGGGCAGCAAAGAGGGCATCACGCTGGCCAGCCCCTATGCGGCCGCGCCCGGCGTCACTTTCGACACGGGCAAGATCCAGCGCGTTGTCACTGGCAGCTGCATGGATGCGCTCCAGCAAGGGCAGCCCGTGGCGGACGCGGGACCGCAGCAGGGATCGGAGTGCACCTTTGCGTTCACAAACCCGGACAGGGGCGGAAACCCCGTCAAGGTGGTCATCAACCCGGACGTCGCGAAGTCCCACGGCGTAAAGCCCGGCGACAACATCCGCTACCTGAACCTCTCCAAGGCCCAGGGGGCGGACACCCATGGCGCGCCGGCCTACGTCTTCGTCGACTTCGTCCGGACCATGCCGATCATTTTCCTCGCGGTGCTCTACGCCGTCGTTGTCATCGCCGTGGCCCGCTGGCGCGGGCTGCGCGCCCTGATCGGACTCGTCGGGGCTTATGCGGTGCTGGTCAGCTTTATGCTGCCCGGCCTCGTGGAAGGCAAACCGCCGCTCCTGCTGGCACTGGTGGGGTCCACGGTGATCATGATCGGGGTCCTCTACTTCGCCCACGGCTTCTCCGCCCGGACCTCGACGGCGCTGCTCGGGACCATGTTCGGGCTCGCCATCACCGCGCTGCTGGCGGCCTGGGCCACCGACGCCGCCAACCTCGCCGGGGTGGGCAGCCACGACTCCGCCACCCTGGCGAACATCTCGGACAACATCTCGATCTCCGGCATCATCCTGTGCGGCCTTATCATCTCGGGCCTGGGCGTCCTGAACGACGTCACCATCACACAGTCCTCGGCGGTGTGGGAGCTGTGGGAACTGGCGCCGGAAACGTCCGCCCGCCAGCTGTTCACCTCCGCCATGCGGATCGGACGCGACCACATCGCCTCCACCGTCTACACCATCGCCTTCGCCTACGCCGGCGCGGCCCTGCCGGTGCTGATCCTGGTGATGCTTTACGAAAGGCCGCTCGGGGACGCCTTGACCAGCGCCGAGCTCTCCGAGGAAGTGATCCGCACCCTCGTCGGTTCCGTCGGGCTTGTCCTGGCCATCCCGGTGACGACGCTGATCGCCGTGTTGGTCGTTAAAGCGACCGGGATGAGGCCAGCTGCGGGCAGGGCAGCCACCGAGGACACCCTGCACAAGGGGGCCGACGCGGGCCCCGCCGGTGCCGCAGTCATCGATGCCGCCCTGCGCGAAGGAGCCGCTGCCGGTGCCGGTGCAGCTGCCGGTCCGCGTCCGGACTTCGACGGTGCCGCTGCCGCCGGCGCCTTTGAAACTGGGCCGGCGGGGCGGCGCGGACGCCGGGCCGCCGACCGGGACTGACACCGGATTTCCACATAGCGGGCGGGGGTTCCGACCGATTTGCCCGGATTTGAGACAATGGACAAGTGACTGTTGTAGCTACCCCTCCCGCCCCCAAGCTGGAACTCCCGCCCCTGAAGCTGGGCCCGCTTACGGTGGATACTCCCGTGATCCTTGCTCCCATGGCCGGCATTACCAACTCAGCCTTCCGCAGGCTCTGCCGAGAATACGGAGGCGGCCTGTACGTCGCGGAGATGGTCACCTCCCGTGCCCTCGTCGAACGCACGCCGGAATCGCTGCGCATCATTTCGCATGACGAGGACGAGAAGGTCAGGTCCGTGCAGCTCTACGGCGTGGACCCGGTCACGGTCGGCCAGGCAGTCCGGATGCTCGTGGAGGAGAACCGGGCGGACCACATCGACCTCAACTTCGGCTGCCCGGTACCCAAGGTAACCCGGCGGGGCGGCGGCTCCGCCCTGCCCTGGAAGATCGATCTGTTCACCTCGATTGTCCGGACCGCCGTGAAGGAAGCGTCCAAGGGCAACATCCCGCTGACCATCAAAATGCGCAAAGGCATCGACGAGGACCACCTCACCTACCTTGACGCCGGACGGATTGCCCGCGATTCCGGCGTTGCCGCCGTGGCGCTCCACGGCCGCACCGCCGCGCAGTTCTATTCGGGCCAGGCCGATTGGTCCGCGATTGCCCGGCTGCGCGAAGCCCTTCCGGACATCCCTGTGCTCGGCAACGGTGACATTTGGTCGGCCGAGGATGCCATCCGGATGGTCCGGGAGACCGGCGTGGACGGTGTCGTCGTGGGCCGCGGCTGCCAAGGCCGCCCGTGGCTGTTCGGTGATCTTATGGCTGCCTTCGAAGGCAGCGACGAGCGGCACAAGCCGGACCTGCGGCAAGTGGCCGAGGGTGTCTACCGGCACGCCGAGCTGATGGTCGAAACCTTTGGCAACGATGAAGGCAAGGCGCTGCGTGAAATCCGCAAGCACATGGCCTGGTACTTCAAGGGCTACGTGGTCGGCAGTGAACTGCGGACCAAACTCGCCATGGTGACTAGTCTTGAGGTCCTGCGCGAAACGCTGGACCAGTTGGACCTTGATTCGCCGTACCCCGGCAGTGACGCCGAGGGCCCCCGCGGACGCGCCGGCTCGCCCAAGAAGCCCGCCCTGCCCAAGGACTGGCTGCTGGACCGCAACATGGACGCCGAGCAGTCGCGTGAGATCAGCCACGCGGAACTGGACGTTTCCGGTGGCTGAAACCAGGACAACCGCGCCCGTGCTGGACGGCTACCTGGGCCGCGACTGTGCCCGCTGGGTGGAGGAACCGGCCAAGTCCACCTACCGCTCTGACTTCGAACGGGACCGCGCCAGGGTCCTGCACTCCTCCGCCCTGCGCCGGCTCGGGGCAAAAACCCAGGTAGTGGCCCCGGATACTGACGACTTCGTCCGCACCCGCCTCACCCACAGCCTCGAAGTGGCGCAGGTGGGCCGGGAACTGGGCCGCGCCCTGGGCTGCGACCCCGATGTTGTGGACACCGCCTGCCTCAGCCACGACCTTGGCCATCCGCCCTTCGGCCACAACGGTGAATCTGCCCTGAACGAGGTAGCCCACGCGATCGGCGGCTTCGAAGGAAACGCCCAGACGCTGCGGCTGCTGACCCGGCTGGAGCCCAAGGTCCTGGCGCCGGACGGCCGGCCTGCCGGGCTGAACCTCACTCGGGCGAGCCTCGACGCCGCGGCGAAGTACCCGTGGTCAGCCGCGAATGCACCCGTCATCCGCGGCGAACGGACCAGCAAGTTCGGCGCCTACGAGGACGACCTGCCGATCTTCGACTGGATCCGCGAGGATGCGCCCGAACGCCGCTCCTGCCTCGAAGCGCAGGTTATGGACCTCGCCGATGACATCTCCTACTCAGTGCACGACGTCGAGGATGCGATCGTCGCCGGGCACTTCCAGCTCCGCTGGATGGACAATCCCGACCACCGGGCCCGGGTGGTCGGCTACGCGAAGCAGTGGTACCTCCCGCATTACGACGCCGCCGAGATAGATGCCGCCCTCGCCCGGCTGGAGGCCACCAGCGTCTGGGTGCGCGAGGCCGATGGGAGCCGCAAGTCCATGGCAGCGCTCAAGGACATGACAAGCCAGCTCATTGGCCGGTTCTGCCAGAGTGCGCTGGCGTCCACCCGGGCGGTCTACGGACCGGAGAATCTGACCCGGTACAACGCGGAGCTGATTGTCCCGGACGAGACCGTGATGGAAATCGCCGTGATGAAAGGCCTGGCCACCACCTTCGTGATGACCACCGAACACAGGCAGCCCATTTACGAACGCCAGCGCGAGGTCCTGCACGCCCTGGTGACCGCTTTGAGCGCGACCGGGGACCGACACCTGGAGCCCATGTTCGCGGCGGACTGGCGAGACGCCGCCGACGACGGTGCTCGGCTGCGTGTGGTGATCGACCAAGTCGCGTCGTTGACCGATGGGTCCGCGCTGGCGATGTATGAGCGGCTCGTGGGCAGCCTGCCATCGCTGTGGTGACGTCTCCGGTGACTTGCCCGCAGTGTCCTGCCAGTGGGCGGCCGCCTGAGGTCCGCGGTACTAGGATGGCACTGTGGCTGGCCTGATCAAACGTGAAGATATCGATGAAGTACGCCAGCGCACGGACATCAAGGAAGTCGTCGACGGCTATGTGACCCTCAAGGGCGCCGGGCTGGGCTCCTACAAAGGCCTGTGCCCGTTCCATGACGAGCGGTCGCCCTCGTTCACCGTCCGGCCCCAGGTCGGCCGGTACCACTGCTTCGGCTGCGGCGAAGACGGCGACGTCATCTCCTTTGTGCAGAAACTGGACCACACCTCGTTCCAGGAAGCCGTGGAAAAACTCGCCGCCCGGATCGGCTTCGAACTCCGGTACGAGGACGGCGGCTCCGGCCCGAACCGCGAAGACGTCGGCCGGCGGCAGCGCCTGCTCGACGCCCACAAGGTAGCGGATGAGTTCTTCCGCGCCCAGTTGCTGACCACCGGGGCTACGGAAGGCCGCAACTTCCTGCACGGCCGAGGTTTCGACCGTGCCGCCGCCGAACTGTTCGGCGTCGGCTACGCCCCGCAGGGCTGGGATTCCCTGCTTAAGCACCTCCGTGGCCGGGGGTACACCGATCCCGAACTCAAACTCACCGGTTTGTTCTCCGAAGGCGGCCGGGGAATTTACGACCGGTTCCGGGGGCGGCTGATCTGGCCTATCCGCGACATCGCGGGGGACACAATCGGCTTCGGAGCCCGCAAGCTTTACGAAGACGACCAGGGCCCGAAATATCTCAACACACCCGAAACAGCGCTCTATAAGAAATCGCAGGTCCTCTACGGGATCGACCTCGCCAAGCGCAACATCGCCAAGGACCGCCAGATCGTTGTGGTGGAAGGCTACACCGACGTGATGGCCTGCCACCTCGCCGGGATCACGACCGCCGTGGCCACCTGCGGTACGGCGTTCGGTACCGAGCACATCAAGATTGCCCGCCGCCTGCTGTCCGACGACGGCAGCGGCGGCGAAGTCATTTTTACCTTCGACGGCGACGCTGCCGGACAGAAGGCGGCGCTGCGTGCCTTCGAAGAGGACCAGCGGTTCGTCGCCCAGACGTACGTGGCCGTCGAGCCAGGCGGGGCCGACCCGTGCGAGCTGCGACAGACCAAGGGTGACGCTGCCGTCCGTGACCTTATCGGCACCCGCCGCCCGCTGTTTGAATTCGCGATCCGGGCCAGCCTGAAGAGGCACAATCTGGACACCGTCGAGGGCCGGATCGCAGCCTTGCGGGAATCGGCACCGGTCGTCGCGCAGATCCGCGACGCCGGCATCCGTCCCGCCTATGCCCGGGAATTATCCGGCTGGCTGGGCATGCCGGTAGAGGAAGTCAGCCGTGCCGTGCTCGCAGCCGCCAAGCGTTCCGCCCAGCCGCCGTCGGGCGGCGGCCACTACCAAGGCCAGAGCCGGGGGCAGGGTCAAGGTCCCTCGCCAGTCGCCGGTGGCCGCTCCGCGCCCGGGGTGGCACCCGTGCCGGCGGCGGCCGGGTTGCCGGCCTTTAACCGGCCCGACCCGCGCGACCCCGTGGCGGCAATGGAACGGCAGGCGCTGGAGGTTGCCCTGCAGCAGTCCGCGATGCTGGAAGGTGAGACCTGGCTGCGTTTCTCCGAGGCGAGGTTTTCCACACCGGCGTACCTGGCCATCCACGAGGCCATCCGGGCCACCGGCCTGGCGTTCGCTGGCGATCCGGCACGGTGGGTGGAGCAGTTGCTGCAGGAGGTGCCCGAACCGCTGCGCCCGCTTGTGTCCGAGCTGGCCGTGGTGCCGCTGCCCGCCAGCACGTCCGACGGCGTGCTGCGCTACTGCCGGGATATCTTGGCTCGGCTGTTCGAACTGCAGATCACTAGGGTCAAGGCCGAGAAGATGGGACAGCTTCAGCGCCTGGACGCCTCCGCCGACCCGGAGGACTTCCAACGGCTGAACCGCGAGCTGATGGAGTTGGAAATGCAGAGGCGGTCGCTGCGCTCGGAGGCCTGACAGGCCGGCAGGGGGATTCAATTTCGCTTCCCGGCCCGGTGTTTGCTAGGCTTGTATCCGCTTCATTCCTCCTTAGCTCAATTGGCAGAGCATTCGACTGTTAATCGAAGGGTTGCTGGTTCAAGTCCAGCAGGAGGAGCGCGCAGTCCCCGTCCCGGGCAACCGGGGCGGGGACTTTTTATACCCGGCGGGGGTATCGAGGGGGGTAGCCGGGAGTTGCAGCAGGCCGATTTCCTAAGCGGCAAAACCTTTGCTAATGTCATACCTGCTTCATTCCTCCTTAGCTCAATTGGCAGAGCATTCGACTGTTAATCGAAGGGTTGCTGGTTCAAGTCCAGCAGGAGGAGCGGACAGGTCCCGCAGTCGGTGAGTATCCGGCTGCGGGACCTTTTTTGTGCTTGTGCCGGGCACCCTCCCGCGTGCTCAGACGAAGTACATCTCCACCTGCAGGAAGCGTTCAGCCTCGGCCACGGCGGCCTGGAAGGCTTCGCGTTCGGTGGGGGACGTGCGTGGTTCTCGCGGGTGCCATTCGTGCGGCGCCGAGTGGACCTGGGTGAAGCCGCCACCTGGCGGAGCGTAGAAGATGGCGAAGCGTTGCACGGGCCACTCCGGGGAGGTCTCCGGGGCGACCAGGAGCGCGGAATTGTGGGCCGGGTTGTACCACTGCGCGATCGGGCGCCGGCGGTCCTCGGCGAACAGCCCTGCGGCGAAGAGCGCGGCCGACTGTTGGCTCATTTGGGTGCACAGGCGATCCCACCACAGAGGCAGGATTCCGGTGTCGGACCGCTGCCACGTGGCCGGTAAGGGCGGAGGATCCTGCCAGTGGGGCACGTCTTCCACTTTATCGCCCGGTGTGGGGCCGCAACAGGGCCGGACGGCGGGACCACGCCCGCACCAGGTGGACATGCTCTGTGTTCGGGTTCCCCGGCGGACATAGTGGCTATGTGCCCGGTCCTGGGTGCCAAGGGTGGGCATGTCCCGCGGAGGGGGGCTTGTCCCGCGGAGGGTGGGCATGTCCCGCGGGTGGCTTGCTACTGGATCGCCGGTACCGTGCGGGGCCGGACTATCAGCCACAAAGACGCGGCGGACAGGAAGATGCACGCGGCCTGGACGGCGCCCATCGGCGTGGCTGAGGTGACTCCGAGCCAGCCGACCACCGGCGAGATGAGGCCCGCCAGCAGAAAGGTGGCGGCACCCAGCAGGGAAGCAGCGGTCCCGGCCTGCGCTCCGTGCTTGGCCAAAGCCAGCACCTGGACGCAGGGAAAGGTGAATCCCGCGCCGAGGATGTAGAACCACAGCGGCACCATCACGCCCCACAGCCCGAGGCCCAGCTGGTCGAAAATTACGATCAACACTGCCATCAGGAACATCCACGCCGTGGAGCAGGCCAGAATCCACTGCGGGGGGACCCTGCGGATAAGCCGCGAGCTGGTCTGCACACCGGCGACAATACCCAGCGAATTCACGCCGAAGAGCAGCCCGTATTGCTGCGGGCTGAAGGAGTACACATTCTGGAACAGGAAAGGTGACGCGGAAAGGTAGGTGAACAGCCCGGCAAAGTTCATACCCCCGACCAGCAGCAGCCCCACAAAAATCCGGTCGGCGAACAGCACGGCGTAGCGCTGGCGGGCAGTCATGCCGGTTTTTCCGCGCATTTCCCGGGGCAGCGTCTCGCGGACGACGAACACCGCTGCGGTCAGGACGCAGGCCCCGTAGCCGGCCAAGAACAAAAAGATCCCGGGCCACGGCATAAAAAGCAGCAGTTGCGAGCCGATTACCGGAGCAAGGATGGGCGCCAGGCCATTTACCAGGGCCATCCGGGAGAACATGCGCACCATGGCGTAGCCACTGAACAGGTCCCGGACCATGGCCATGGCCACCACGCCCCCGCCCGCGGCACCGATCCCCATCAGCACCCGGAAGAAGCCCAGCGTGGAGATATCAGTTGACAGTGCCGCCCCCAAGGAGGCCGTGATGTGCACTCCGGTCGCGAGGATCAGCGGTAGCCGCCGGCCGAACTTGTCGCTGAGCGGACCGACCACCAACTGGCCCAACGCAAAGCCGATGGTGGTGCCGGTCAGCGTCAGCTGGACAGCCGCCTCCGAGACCTTCAGGCTCTCTTCCAGGGCCGGGAACGCCGGAAGATAAAGGTCCACAGTGAACGGCCCCAACGCGGTCAGCGCGCCGAGCATCAGAATGTAGAGGAGCTTCCGACGGCGGCTCAGGGAATCACCGGGATTCGTGGGTGTAGTCACAGAGACCAATCCTAGGGCTCACTCTCACCGCTAGGTGCCTCGAACGGGCGCGCCACAGCCCGCGCCGGCGCCGCGCCGGGAAGACTGAATGGTAGTTTTGACACCGGGGTCTGCGTCAGGTTGCGCAGACCCGACAAGCCCGCGGAAGCGGAATCACAGACGTAACGAGTGAGGCAGGACCGATGAGCGGACGTCACAGCGGCGGGACAACCGGGGCGCCGCGCATTTCAGCGCTGCCCAAGACCTTGAAACTAATCTTCAAGCTGGCTCCGCGGCAGCTCAACGACGAGATTGCCCTGGCTAAAGTCGAGATCAAGCGCAAAGGCATCCAAGTCGGCGTTGCCGCCGCCGTTCTCGCCGTCGCCCTTATATTCGTCGCCTTCCTCGTCATTGGCCTTATTGTCGCCGCCATCATGGGTCTCGCCACGATTATGCCGGCCTGGCTCGCCGCCCTGCTGGTTTGCGCCGTCTTCCTGCTGATTGCCGCGATAGCCGGCCTGGTAGGTGTCAACAAATTCAAAAAGGCCATGCCGCTGGTCCCGGCCGACACCATCCGCGGCCTCAAGTACGACCTTGGCATCGCCAAGGAGGGCTCCGCTTTCGATGCTGCCCTGCTGGATCCTTCGTCCGCTCAGTTCAAGGCCGCGAAGGCCGCGAAGGCTGAGGCCGCAGCCAAGGCCAAAGCTGAGAAGGAAGCGAAGAAAGCCGCCGAGCCCGACTTCGGTCCGCCGCCCACGGAATCGGAACTGCGACGCCGGCTGGACCAGCGCCGGGCCCATCTCACCGGGGTCCGTGATGAACTCAATGCTGAACTCGACGTCAAGCCCCAGGCGCAGGCCCTGCTGACCGCAGCGCAGGCGAAGCTGCAGAACGGCAAGGAACAGCTCGGCGGCAAGGTCGCAGGGTTCCGCTCCGCCGTCGGGCACATTCCGGCACGCAGTGCGGTGCCGGATGGCAGCCCGACCGGAGCGGCGGGTATGGCAGCCGACTTGGGACAGCGGTGGAAACCGCTCGTCGCGTTGGCCGCCTCGGCCGCTGCGATGGTATTCCTGCTGCGCAAACTACTCAAAGGTTAGGCAGAACGCTGAACTGCAACGTCCGCACGTTGCCGGCCAGGGAAAGGGGGATCCGATGAGGTTCATCGGCGCTGGAGCCCGGCCTGGTCAGCCCCAGACTCACCACGACAGGGTCTTCACCATCCCCAACGTGTTGACAGTGGTCCGGTTCCTTGGCGTCCCGCTGTTCATCTGGCTCGTCCTCGGGGCGCAGGAGTATGGCTTTGCTGCCCTCGTCCTGGCGGTCATGGGCAGCACCGACTGGGTGGACGGCTACGTTGCCCGCCGCTACGACCAGATGTCCCATCTGGGGCGGGTTATGGATCCCATCGCGGACCGGCTGGCGCTGATTGCCGTTGCCGTGACGCTCGTGATCGCCGGCGTTGTGCAATGGTGGTACCTCGCGGCCCTCCTTATCCCGGACGGCGTCCTGCTGACCTTGTCGCTGTACTACTTCCACAGCCACCCTGACCTGCCCGTCAGCCGGATCGGCAAGGTCCGGACTGCCCTGCTGCTGCTTGGAACACCGCTGCTTGTGCTCGCGAAGCTCCCTGTTCCGGGCGCCGGCATCTACCTCGTCGCAGCCTGGATCTGCCTCGGGCTGGGCCTCGTGGGTCACTGGATCGCCGCCTACAACTATTTCTGGGCCATCATCCGCAAGGGGACCGCAGTCAAGGACCACACACCCGACGTCGACGGCGGCACCCCCTAATGGTGTGGTTCGCTGTCCTGCTGGCCGTTCTCGGTGCGTTTTGCCTCGCCATCGGCGCCCAGCGCCAGGGGAGCGCCGTCAAGGCGGACACCGGGGGACTGGCCCTGAGCAGTCATGGCCTGCTCAGGCTGCTCCGCAGCCGGCGCTGGGTGTTTGGCCTGCTGCTGCTGACCGTGGGCATGGCGATGAACGCCGTCGCACTGGTCATGGCGCCGCTGACCGTGGTCCAGCCGATCGGGGCGATTGCCCTGGTCATCACCACCATCGTCAACGCCAAGGACCAGGGGTTGAGCATCAACCGGGCCACTGTGGTGGCCATCTCCGCCTGCGTCACGGGCTCGGCAATGTTTGTGCTCCTGGCCGTCAACGTGACCCAGGAGAACCACCAGGTCAGTTCCTCCGATGAGCTAACCATTGTGCTCCTGCTCGCCTTGGGGGTTGGTGTGTTCGGGACACTGACCGTGATGTTTAAACACCGGATGAGCGCCTTCGTCTACATCCTCGGCGCCGGTATCCTGTTTGGCTTTGTTGCCGTCTTGACCCGCATCATCGGCAGGCACCTCCTGGACCCGAACGGGCTCGTTCTGCTGAACGTGCCGTGGTACTCGGTGGTCGCCATCGCGGCCGCCGGCGGACTGGGCTCCTGGTTCGTCCAGAACGCGTACTCCGGCGGTCCGCCGGACCTCGTGATTGCCGGGCTGACTGTGATAGACCCGATCGTTGGCATCGCGATCGGGATCACGATCCTGGGTGAGCTGCGCGCCGACGTGCATGCCGTGACTGCGATGGCGATGGGCGTGGCCGGTTCGCTTGCTATCGTGGGAGTGATCGCCTTGTCCAGGCACCATCCCGAAGTCACCAAGCGCAAGAGGGAAGCGCGGAAGGCCGAAGGGCGCGTGTCCTAGGACATCAACCAGAACTCAGCAGCAGGCCAGGTACGCCTCTGCCGTTGGCCAGCCGGCCACCACCAACCCAGCTGCCCTCACCGTGACCACCAGGAGCTCTCCACGTGACCATGCCTGACAACCAGCACCCGCTGACCATCCTGATTGCCGCGGACACCTATCCGCCCCACGTCAATGGCGCTGCCATGTTCGGCTACCGCCTGGCCAAGGGCATGAAGGCGCGCGGTCACGACGTTCACGTCCTCGCCTGCCGCCCGGACACAGGCGGGAGTTACACCGAATTCTGCGAGGAGGGTACGGTCCACCGGATCCGCTCGCACTCAGTGCCCACGCACGAATACTTCCGGATCACGTTCCCCTGGGAAATCAAAAAGGAAATCAGCCTGCTGTTCGACCGGATCAAGCCGGATGTGGTGCACATCCAAAGCCACTACATGATCGGCGAACATGTGCTCTACGAGGCACTCAAGCGCGGCATCCGGGTTGTGGCGACCAACCACTTTATGCCCGAGAACCTGAACCCGTTCCTGCCGTTCCCGCAGTGGTTCAAGAACATTGTGGGGCGCATTTCCTGGAAGGACATGGGGAAGGTCATGGGCCAGGCCGACGTCGTCACCACCCCGACCCCGTTGGCCGCCCAGGCAATGCACGAGCACGCCTTCCTGCGCAAGGTGCTGCCGCTTTCCAACGGCATCGACTCCGCCGCCTACGAACTCAAACCCGGCGAGGAGCTGGTGCGCCACGCCAGCCCCACAGCACTGTTCGTGGGCCGGCTGGCCGAGGAAAAGCACATAGACGTCCTCATCGATGCTGTTGCGAAGACACCCAAGGAGCTTGACGTTCACCTCGAGATTGTCGGCGGCGGCGAAGTGCGCCCGGCCCTCGAGGCACAGGTTGCGCGGTTGGGCCTGCAGGGCCGGGTGAAGTTCCTCGGGCTGGCCAGTGACGCCGATCTCCGCAAGGCCTACCAGGCCGCTGATCTGTTCTGTATGCCCGGCACCGCCGAACTGCAGTCCCTCGTGACGCTGGAAGCGATGTCGGCCTCCACTCCGGTCCTGCTGGCCGACGCCATGGCGTTGCCGCACCTGGTGCACGACGGCGAGAACGGCTACCTGTTTACACCCAATGACAGTGACGACCTGGCAGCCAAGATGGTCCGGGTATTGTCGCTGCCCGCGGACGAGCTGGCGGCGATGGGCAAGGCGAGCCGGGGAATGGTGGAAAGCCACAGCCTCGAACGCACCCTCCGGTGCTTCGAGGACCTTTACCGCGGCGCGAGCTACGACGACCTCGTTGTCTGACCCGGGACACTACTATTGCTAGAGTGATTTTGCCCGGAAAGCGAACGGCCCTCAGGCCGGAAACGTTTTCCTGGCCCACGGGGCTATAGCTCAGCTGGTTAGAGCGCGGGACTCATAATCCTAAGGTCCTCGGTTCAAGTCCGAGTAGCCCTACCTTTAAGCGGGACCCTGCCGGGCCCGCATCCACGGGAGCCGTGGCCGGCGTGACAGCGCCAGCCACGGCTCCCGTTTTTGCCCGGCTACTGTTTTTTGGCCGGCCCCCGGGGATTGCCCGCTTCCGCGCGGCTTCTTTTTGCCTGGCGCCGTCGCCGGCAGCTTGTTACGGGATGAAAATATGGCCTTTCCTGCACTGGGCTATGGCCTGCGTCACTTGCGGTGCTCCCGAGTGGTGCGGTAAGTTACTCGTGAGTAACATCCTGCCGGCGCAACGCCCGCGTCATCCTGGCCGCTGCTGATCCCACGTGAAGGAACACCATGTCCAAAGCTGACATCGACATCAACAACCTCCCCTACGCCGACGGCGACTTCTTTGCGTTCGAGCAGCTGCTCAGCGGCAAGGAGCGGGACCGGCTCGCGGAGGTCCGGGAGTTCCTGGCCCGGGAAGTCAAACCGATCGCCGTTGACTGCTGGAACCGCGGGGAATTCCCGATGGACCTGATTCCCAAGCTTGCCGAGATTGATCTGGTCAGCCCGGTCCGGCGGCAGGGGTACTCCAACCTCTTCGCGGGAATTATGCACGCCGAGGCAACCCGCGCTGACACCTCCATTGCCACGTTTATGGGCGTCCATGACGGACTCTTTACCGGCTCCATTGAGGCGCTGGCCTCACAGGAGCAGCAGGACGCATGGCTACCGGACATCTACTCGCTTAAAAAGATCGGCGCTTTTGGCCTCACCGAGCCCCTTGGCGGATCCGATGTTGCCGGCGGCACAAGAACGACTGCACGCCGGGAGGGAGACAGCTGGATCCTAAACGGAGCAAAGCGCTGGATCGGCAACGCCACGTTCTCGGACTGGGTGGTCATCTACGCCCGGGACCTTGCCGACAACCAGGTGAAAGGTTTCCTGGTGGACACTAAAACTGAGGGCTACCGCGCCACCAAGATCGAGAACAAGATCTCGCTGCGCACTGTCCAGAACGCCGACATCACCCTTGAGAACGTAGTGGTGCCGGAATTCTTCAAGCTCGCGAACGCCAACAGCTTCCGCGACACGAACAAGGTCCTCAAGGTCACCCGCCTTGCCGTTGCCTGGCAGGCAGTGGGCCAGCAGCTTGCGGCCTTCGACGTGGCGCGCCGTTACGCTGTGGAACGCAGCCAGTTCGGGCGTCCGATCGCTTCCTTCCAGCTGGTGCAGCACCAGCTTGTGCAGATTCTCGGCAACGCCGTCAGCTCGATGGGTATGATGGTCCGCCTCTCCCAGCTGGAGGACCTGGGCCAGGCCAAGGACGAGCAGTCTGCCCTGGCCAAGGCATTCACCACCGCACGCATGCGTGAGAGTGTGGCGTTGGGCCGTGGCATTCTCGGCGGCAACGGGATTGTGACCGACTATGAGATGGCCAAGGTCTTCTCCGATGCCGAGGCCATCTATTCCTACGAGGGCACCCACGAGATCAACACCCTCGTCACCGGCCGAGCGATCACGGGCATCTCCGCGATCGTCTAGCCAGCGCGCGAAGGCACCTGCGCCAAGCTCGTCGATGCAGGCGTGCTGCCCCGGCGGCCGCATCCCCTTCCGGCGGCCGCATCCCGTCCGGCGGGGCCCTGGTCCGTCGGTTGCAGGCTTGACCCTTATCCGGGGGTGGGGTCCAACGGGGGGAGTAGGACTGAAGGCCGCAGGTCGGTCACGAAGGCCAGTGGATTAAGATAGCTATCGGCGCGTCGGACTCCCCAATGAATGCACGGTCCCGGTGTGCAGTGGCCTGGCTGGATCCAGCCCAGGACAGCCCTCTCCGCGACGGCGGCACCATCCTTCAAATCGCTGCGCACCGCCTCGAAGCTGCTTCTGATCCCGTTGCCGTGATCCACGGTGATCACCGGACGATCCACAACGATGCCGACAAAGCTCACCCGGCCGGCGGCTGGCGAGGTGACCGGGGCGCCCGCGTCCGTAGCCTGGAGATCCACCCCGCGGTGGCCGCCCAGCCACGGCTTCGCCGGCGGATCAAAGCCGCGCAGGACGGCAGGGGCGGGGTGCAGCGGCCAGCTCCACCCGGCGGCCACCCCGGGGCCGCCGCCGCTTGGGCCGCCGCCGCTTGGGCCGCCGCCGGCAGGACCGCCGGCGGGTCCCGGGACGGCGGCGGCCGCCGCGGGGGAGATGGCCAACACAACGGCGAACAGGGCCGCACGATGCATCCGACGTTTCATGTTCCAAGCCTGCAACCGCACCCGGACCGAAGGAAGCGCTGCCGGGTGTTATGTGGATAGCGCAGCCGGGGCTCCCGTACGGCGGCTCCACGGCCGCGGCGACCTCAAATCCGCAAGCCGCCGGCCACCAGGCGTAGGGCCCGGGCGGTAGGTTTCGGGCTCGCACGCAGCCCCTTCAGGTGCGGGGAAGCCGTCCGGTTTTACACCGTCCCTGTAGTACACTTGGTGGAGCAGTTTGCTGTGCCCTCACGCTTGAACAAGGTACTTGTCCAAGCCGGCACGCCTCATTCAGGGGTGCGGGGAAGCAGCGCTGACTACGCGTATCCAGCCCGGCTTATTGGAAGCTTAAACCCTTCAGATGAGCTGGACTGCGCCTCTTTCGGTCCGGGCCAGTGGTTCGGAGAAGAAGCGCAGTGGATGCCAGGAGCACTGCCCGCCTGGGTGTTGCTAATCAACCGTCAACTAGTGGCAGGGTAAGAGATCCCATGGGCTCTCTCATGAATGACCTGCCGGAAGGAGCGCCGGCATGCCCGTCGTAACTATGCGCCAGCTGCTTGACAGCGGCGTCCACTTTGGACACCAGACCCGCCGTTGGAACCCGAAGATGAAGCGTTTCATCTTCACAGAGCGCAACGGCATCTACATCATTGACCTGCAGCAGTCGCTGTCCTACATCGACCGTGCCTTTGAGTTCGTGAAGGCCACCGTTGCACACGGCGGCACCGTTCTCTTCGTCGGCACCAAGAAGCAGGCGCAGGAATCCATCGCCGAGCAGGCCACCCGCGTGGGCCAGCCGTACGTGAACCAGCGTTGGCTTGGCGGTATGCTGACCAACTTCCAGACCGTCTCCAAGCGCATCCAGCGCATGAAGGAACTGGAAGAGATCGACTTCGACGACGTCGCCGGTTCCGCTTACACCAAGAAGGAACTGCTGCTCCTTCGCCGCGAACTCACCAAGCTGAACACCAACCTCGGTGGTATCCGCAACCTGACCAAGGCGCCCTCCGCGCTGTGGATCGTTGACACTAAGAAGGAACACCTTGCTGTCGACGAGGCCAAGAAGCTGAACATCCCGGTTGTTGCGATCCTGGACACCAACTGCGATCCCGACGAAGTCGACTTCCCGATCCCGGGCAACGACGACGCCATCCGCTCCGTGAACCTGCTGACCCGCGTTGTTGCCGACGCCGTTGCTGAAGGCCTCATCGCCCGCAACCAGCGCGCCACCGGCACCACGGAAGCTCCGGAAGAGCCGCTCGCCGAGTGGGAGCGCGAGCTCCTCGAAGGCAACAAGGCCGAAGCTGCTGCTGCTGAAGAGGCACCGGTTGCCGAAGCTGCTGCTGCTGAAGAGGCACCGGTTGCCGAAGCTGCTGCTGCTGAAGAGGCACCGGTTGCCGAAGCTGCTGCGGCCGACGAAGCCAAGTAGTCAGACAAATAAATTCGGATCTCCCCGCCCGCTCTCCGCAGCGCAGGGGAACTGACAGGATGGTGGCTCACCTGGTGAGCTGCCGTCCTGTCGGTCCGTACACCACCCATAATTTCTAGACAGAGGGGTTCACATGGCGAACTACACTGCCGCTGATATCAAGGCTCTGCGCGAGCGCACTGGCGCCGGCATGATGGATGTCAAGAAGGCTCTTGACGAGGCCAACGGCGATGCCGAGAAGGCAATCGAAATCATCCGCATCAAGGGCCTCAAGGGCGCTACCAAGCGCGAAGGCCGTTCCACCGCTGAGGGCTTGGTTGCTGCCAAGGTCGACGGCGGCGTCGGCGTAATGATTGAAGTCAACTGCGAGACCGACTTCGTCGCGAAGGCTGACAAGTTCATCCAGCTGGCCGATAAGGTTCTGGCCGTTGCAGTCGAGTCCGGCGCCGCCGACCTCGAGACCCTGCTGGCCACCGAAGTTGACGGCAAGCCGCTCTCCGAGGTTGTTATCGAAGAGGGCGCCGTGCTGGGCGAGAAGGTTGTTGTCCGCCGGATTTCCCGCGTTGAGGGTGCCACAGTCGACGCTTACCTGCACAAGACCTCCAAGGATCTCCCGGCCCAGGTCGGCGTCCTGTTCGCAGTTGACGGCGAAGGCGAGACGGCAGACACCGCAGCCCACGACGTCGCCGTTCACATCGCCGCGATGTCCCCGAACTACCTCTCCCGCGAGGATGTGCCGGCCGAGCTCGTTGAGTCGGAGCGGCGCATCGCCGAAGAGACGGCTAAGGCTGAAGGCAAGCCCGAGGCAGCAATGACCAAGATTGTGGAAGGCCGGGTTACCGGTTTCTACAAGGGCGAGGTCCTCCTTGACCAGTCGTTCGCCAAGGACGCCAAGAAGTCTGTTGCGCAGGTCCTCACCGAGGCCGGCGTCAAGGGCACCGCGTTCACGCGCTTCCGCGTCGGTTCCTAGCCAGACACCCGTCTGACCCTCGTCAGACACGCAAAAGGGGTGGCCACTGCGGTGGCCGCCCTTTTTGTATGCAGGCCCAGTGTTATGCACCCTGCACGCGCCCGGGTGACCCCGGGCGCATCCTGGCCCGGGGCGAGTCACGCCTTTGGCCCCGGGCACGATAACCTAGCTCAGAGCTCACCAACGGGAAGGCACCATGGAAACCGTCACCACTTCAGCCCAGCCAAAGAAGAGCAGGCGCCGCGTCCTGTTGAAGCTCTCCGGCGAGGTCTTCGGGGGCGGCAAGCTCGGCGTTGACCCGGATACCGTCCGCGGCGTGGCCAAGCAGATCGCAGCTGCAGTGCCGGACGTCGAGGTTGCCATCGTCGTCGGCGGCGGAAACTTTTTCCGCGGAGCCGAACTCTCGCAGAGCGGCATGGACAGGTCCCGGGCCGACTATATGGGCATGCTTGGCACGGTGATGAACTGCCTGGCCCTCCAGGACTTCCTGGAGCAGGCCGGCGTCGAGACCCGGGTCCAAAGCGCCATCACCATGGGCCAGGTCGCTGAGGCGTACATTCCGCGCCGTGCCATCCGCCACATGGAAAAGGGCCGTGTTGTCATCTTCGGCGCCGGTGCGGGCCTGCCGTACTTCTCCACCGACACAGTGGCCGCCCAGCGCGCCCTGGAGGTTCACGCCGACGTCGTCCTGATGGCCAAAAGCGGCGTCGACGGCGTCTACACGGCGGACCCGAAGAAAGACCCCACGGCCGAGAAGCTGCACCACCTCAGCTACGACGAAGCCCTCCGCCGGGACATCCGTGTGATGGACCAGACGGCCATGACCATGTGCAAGGATAACAACCTCACCATGGTGGTGTTCGGGATGGAAGGTGATGGCAACGTCACCCGCGCCATTCTGGGCGAGGACCTGGGCACCGTAGTCAGTCCCTAGCAGCGGCTAGGATGTTTCGAGGACAGTTCCGCCCCCGCAGTGCGGGAAAGCAGCCGGAACACAACAGCACCCCGCCAGTGGCGGGTGTACCAATTTCTGAGGAGAGATCGTGATCGAAGAAACCTTGCTCGAAGCCGGGGAAAAGATGGACAAGGCGATTGAGGTAGCCAAGGAAGACTTCGCCTCGATCCGCACTGGCCGCGCCAACCCGGGCCTCTACAACAAAGTCCTGGTGGACTACTACGGTTCGCCTACGCCGTTGCAGCAGCTGGCGTCCTTTGCCATCCCGGATGCCCGCACCATCCTGATCACGCCGTTCGACAAGAGCGCACTGCGCGAGATCGAGCGGGCCCTCAGCGACTCCGAGGTGGGCGCCAATCCCTCCAATGACGGCAGCGTCATCCGGATCACCATCCCCGATCTCACCCAGGAACGCCGCAAGGAATACGTCAAGATCGTCAAGACCAAGGGTGAGGATGCCAAGGTGTCCATCCGCAACATCCGCCGCAAAGCGAAGGAAACGCTGGACAAGCTCGTCAAGGATGGCGAAGCCGGCGAGGACGAGGGCAACCGCGGCGAAAAAGAACTCGACGCCATGACCAAGGCCCACGTCGACGGTATCGATGATCTGCTCAAGCGCAAGGAAGCCGAGCTGCTCGAGGTCTAATGACGCAGGAACAGGGGGAACCCGGAGCTGATATCCGGGTGCGGCGGAAGCAACGGACAAACCCGACGCCGAAAGCCGGCAGGAATCTACCCGCCGCGATTGTGGTGGGTCTTGGGATGCTCTTTTTTGTCCTGGGCGGGCTGCTGTTCCTGCCGCTGGGTTTTGTCCTGATCGTCACGGCCTTTGGCGTTTTCGGCGTCTGGGAAGTCTTTCGGGCGCTGGAAGCCTCGGGCACCAGGGTGCCGATCGTTCCGGTGATGATCGGCACCGCGGCGATGCCCGTATCCTCCTACTTTGGCGGCGTCGAGAGCCTCCTGTTCGCCATGATGCTCAGCAGCGTAGCGGTGCTGTTGTGGCGGTCCCTGGACGGTGCCGCCGGTTCCGCGCGCAGCATCTTCGCCGGAGTCTTCACCCTGGCCTGGATCCCGTTTATGATCAGCTTCGCCGTGTTGCCGCTGCATACCGTGGCGGGCGAAACGCCGGTGTGGCTCTGGCCGGACGGCCTCATTCCCCCCGGAGCCTGGCAGATTGCCACCCTGCTGTTGCTGGTGGTCGCGAATGACACTTTCGGCTACCTCGTCGGCGCTTCGATCGGCAAGCACCCGATGGCACCGAAAATCAGTCCCAAAAAAAGCTGGGAGGGCTTCGCCGGGTCCATCGCCGGTGCCACGCTTGTGGGGGTGCTCGCCGCCGTCTACGTACTGGACAAGCCCTGGTGGTTCGGTGCGGCGCTGGCTGCGGGCATGGTGGCCGCAGCAACAGCCGGGGACCTCTCCGAGTCCATGGTCAAACGCGAACTGGGGATCAAGGACATGAGCAGTATCCTGCCCGGGCACGGCGGGGTTATGGACCGGCTGGACTCGATCGTCTTCGCTTCCCCGGCGGCGTTTATCCTTTACTCACTCTTTGCCGGCGCGTGAGGCTGTCAATCTTCCACCCTCCGGCCCCTAGAATGGGGCCGGGCAAACCAGCCGAACGGCATTGAAGGAACAACAGTTACAGTGGACATTCAACGTCAGATTCCTGCGTCTTTTGACCGCGTGGAGCGGAACCAGTACGGCTACAATGCCAAGCAGGTGGACCAGTTTATGCAGCGCGCCCGGGTTTCCTTCGAATCCCCCCGGTCCGCCGGGCGGCCGGTCAAGAGCGCCGATGTCCGTGCCGTCTCCTTCGACCCCGTTAAGGCCGGCTATGCTGCAGCAGCCGTGGACGCGGCCCTGGACCGGCTTGAGGACGCCCTCGCCGTGCGGGAACGCGACGAGCTTGTCCTCGAACGCGGCGAGGACGCCTGGCTCCGCGAGATCGGCCGGCTCGCCGGAATGCTCCGTGGCCGGCTGCACCGCCCCGACGGCCAGCGCTTCCGGCGCCCCGCGAAGGTCAAAGCCCGCAGCTACAACACCAGCGACGTGGATGACCTGTGCCACTCGCTGATCGGCTACCTGGAAAAAGACAAGCCGCTGAGTGTGGACAATGTCCGCCGCGCTGTCTTCCGCCCCGCCGTTGGCAAGGATGGCTACGAGGAAAACCAGGTGGACGCTTTCCTGGACCGGGTCGTAGAGCTGATGGCCGCAATCGACTGAGCGTTGTCAGCGCTCCGTGACCAGCGGCCGCTCAGGGGTGTGCAGGCGCGTCATAAGCCGGGTGACGGTCCGCGGCACTCGGTTCCGGGTGGCCCGGGAAACCAGGATTATCACGGCAAACGCGGCCGGCACCGTCCAGGCCGCCGGCTGCGCCAGCCAATCGGGGGTACCCCGGGCGCCCAGCATGGACCCCGCCACCATCGCCCCGCCGCACAACACCGACCCTGCGGCCATACCGGCGATTGCCCCCGCGTCGGTCAGCCCGCGCCACCAAATGCCCAGCAGAAGCACCGGGCACAGTGTGGATGCGGTAAAGGCAAAAACCAGCCCTACGCTGCCGGCCAGGGCAAGGGAACCCGTCATCGATGCGATTCCCAGCGGGACCACTGCCGACAGCACTGCCGCCCGCCGGAAGCCTTTGACACTGCCGCCGAAGAGGTCCTGGCTGATCACGCCTGCGAGCGAAACCACCAGTCCGGACGTCGTGGACAGGAACGCGGCAAAGGCCCCGGCGACCACTAAGGCGGACAACAGATCACCGGCCATGCCGCCCACAAGCTCCCGGGGAAGCAGCAGCACCAGGGCATCGGCCTGGCCGCTCTGCGCCAACTCCGGCGCGAACATCCGGCCGATCAGCCCGTACGCCGTCGGGAAGAGATAGAAGACCGAGAGTAAACCCAGAACTATCAGGGTAGTGCGGCGGGCGGACTGCCCGTCGGGGTTGGTGTAAAAGCGCACCAGCACGTGGGGCAGCCCGAGGGTCCCGAACAGCAGCGCGACCAGCAGCGAGACGTTCTGGTATAGCCCCGCCGGCGCCGCGCCCGTCGGGTTCGCGGGTGCCGGGGCCACAGCCGGTGCCCCGGAGTCCGCCAGCACAAAAACGACAAAGAGGATGGGCACTGCAAGTGCCGTAAGTTTCAGCCAGTACTGGAACGCCTGGACAAAGGTAATGGACCGCATTCCACCGGACACCACTGTGACGCAGACGACGGCGACCACCGCCACCATCCCTACCCAAGAGGGCAGCCCGGTGGTGATTCGGATGGCCAGCGCCGCGCCGTGGAGTTGCGGAACGATGTACAGCCAGCCGACCACCACAACGACGACGCTCGTGACGCTGCGGACCACCCGGGAGTCGAGCCGCGCTTCGGTGAAATCGGGAATGGTGTACGCACCGGAGCGGCGAAGCGGGCCGGCGACAAAAAGGAGCAGCATCAGGTAGCCGGCCGTGTACCCCACCGGGAACCACAGCGCGTCAGTGCCGGAGAGCAGGATGAGTCCGGCGACGCCGAGGAAGCTCGCCGCCGAAAGATATTCACCGCCGATCGCCGAGGCGTTCCACCAGGGCCGGACAGTACGGGAGGCAACATAAAAATCCCCGGTGGTGCGAGAGATCCGCAGCCCATAGAAGCCGATGGCGGCAGTGGCCAGCGAGACGGCGGCAAAGGCCGCTATGCCGACGACAGGGTTCACGGGCGCCTCACTTGTCTCCAACGAGATCCCGGTAGCGGGCCTCGTTCCTGGCCGCCGTCCGGACATAGAGCCAGGCGCTGAGTCCGATGACCGGATAAATCCCGGCGCCGAGCAGCACCCAGTCGAAGGGCAGTCCCAGGATCGTTGAGTCAGCGAGGCCGGGGACCAGACCCAGCATCAGCGGGAATGCAACCAGGATCAGCAGGAAGCCTGCGGCCACCACCACCGCAAGCCGCAACTGCGAGCGGATTAGCGAACGGACAAAAACCTGCCCGGCATCGGATTCCTCCGCGGCGTCGCGCGAATCGGCGCCCGGCAGTGCAGCCGGCGGTAAGCCGGCGCCGGGTGTGGTGTTGCGGGGCGCTGTGACTCGGACCCGGGTCATGACTGGGGACGGATTCGGGTCGCCTCGAGTTTTTCCCGCACCGCGGGCAGATGCCGCCTGCTGATGGGCAGTTCGGCCCCCGCTACGGTGACACTCGGCCGGGCGGCCGCGAGCTTCATCTGGCTGACATGCTTGAGTGCGATGAGGTAGGAACGGTGGATGCGCAGGTACCCGGCTTCGGCCCATTGCTGTTCCAGGTCGGCCAGCGGTACCCGGATGAGGTAACTTGCGTCGGTGGTATGCAGCCTGGCGTAGTCTCCCTGGGCCTGGACATAGGTGACGTCTTCGCGGCGGATCATCTTGGTGGTGCCGCCGAGGTCAACGGTGATCATTTCCGGTCGCGGTGCGCCGTCCTTGAGCAACTCGCTGATCCTGCCTATCGACTTCGCCAGCCGCTCGGCCCGGACGGGTTTGAGCAGATAGTCGACGGCGGCCAACTCGAACGCTTCCAGCGCGCAGTCCTCGTCGGCCGTGACAAAAACGATCGCGGGAGGCTTGCTGCTGCGGGCGATGACGCGGGCGATATCCAGGCCGGAGACCGCGGGCATGTGGATGTCGAGGAAGACGGCGTCGACCTCCTCGGCCTCGAGGGCGCGCAGAGCCTGGGCACCGGAGGAAGCCCGGAAGATAGCGCCGATTCGGTCATCCCGGCCCAGCAGGAAGGCAAGTTCCTCAACGGCGGGCAACTCGTCGTCGGCGACGAGGACGTTAATCATGGCTCAAGACTACTGCCGACGGCATTTGGGTCCCGGTCAGGCGTCGTGGCGAGGCTGGGATTTAGGCACGCGCATCGTGATCAGGGTGCCTTCCCCGGGCGCCGTGTCGATGACCAGCCCGTAGTCGTCGCCGTAGACCTGCCGCAGCCGGGCGTCAACGTTGCGCAGCCCAACATGGTCTCCCTCGCCGTGCCCGGCGAGCATCGTCCGCAGCTGGTCCGGATCCATGCCCACGCCGTCGTCCTCGATGGTCACCTCGGCGAAGGCGCCGGAGTCGTGCGCCGTGATGGCGATGTGGCCGGGGCCCTCCTTGGCTTCGAGACCGTGCCGGACGGCGTTTTCCACCAGCGGCTGCAGGCTCAGGAAGGGGATGACGGTGCTGAGCACTTCGGGGGCGATCCGGAGGCTCACCTGGACGCGGTCGCCGAACCGGGCCCGCTCCAGCAGCAGGTAACGGTCGATGCAGCGCAGTTCCTCGGCGAGGGTGGTGAAGTCACCATGCCGGCGGAAGGAGTAGCGGGTGAAATCTGCAAACTCCACCACCAGTTCACGGGCCCGGACCGGGTCGGTATTGATGAACGATGCGATCGCGTTCAGCGAGTTGTAGATGAAGTGCGGGCTGATCTGGGCCCGGAGTGCCCGCACCTCTGCCTCCATCAGGAGCGTGCGGGACGCGTCGAGTTCGGCCAGCTCCACCTGCGCGGCCACCCAGTCGGCTACTTCGCTGGTGGCCCGTACCAGCCCTGCGCCGGCCGCCGGGGCAAAAGCGGCCACGACGCCCACTACCCGGGCCCCGGCCTTGATCGGGGCAATCACCGCGGCGCGTTCCACCTCCGGCCGGGTGCTCACGGAGCCCTTGTTTTGTGCCAGTTCCTGCAGTTCACCCGCCGGGATCACCGCGGTGTGGCCGCCGGCGAGCACCCCGGACGCCAGCTCCATCAGCAGCGGCTCAAGCTCCTCGCCGGCACCGTCCCACGCGAGCACGCCGGCAGCGTCGGTGATCGCCAGCGCGTCACAGCCCAGCAGGTTGCGCAGCTGCCGGCTCGCCTTCGCGGCACCGGCAGGGTTAAGCCCCGTGCGAAGGTGCTGGCCGGCGCGCGACGCCGTATGCAGCGTCTTGTAGGTGGCCCGCTCCGCGTCGGTGCCAAGCTCCCGGAAGGAGCGGAGCACCTTTAAACCGACGGCGACGACGACGGCGATCGCCGCCGCGATCACTGCGATGGCGGCGGTGATGAACAGCGGAGAGTCGGGCATGCGCCCAGCGTATCGCGGCGCAGGACGGGCAGGGGCAGGTGAGGCTCCCGACGGTCCTGCCGGCACCGCTGAGCGCAGCATCCCGACCGTTGAGCGACGCACGGTACTGCGGTTCTGGCATGTTAGGCACGTCACGGGAGACAGTGATTGCAGTCACATTGGCCGGCGGGCTGTTCGGAGCAGGCCAGGGCAGCCGGTGTGGACTCAAATCTCTCAATGAGGAGGAACGATGGGTCACGAAGCCCAAAATACGGACGCCGCGGCGGCCGTGGACTTCAAGGAAGTCCAGTCGACCGAGCGGTTCCAGGAACTGCGCAAACGTCACCGCAGCTTTGTCTTTCCGATGGCCATTGCTTTCCTGCTCTGGTACTTCGCCTACGTCCTGCTGGCCGACTACGCGGCAGGGTTTATGTCCATCAAGCTGTGGGGCAACATCAACGTTGGCCTGGTCATGGGGCTGGCGCAGTTCGTGACCACCTTCGCTATCACCGGCTGGTACGTCAGTTACTCAAACCGCCGGCTCGACCCGATCGCCGCAGAAATCCGCCACGAAATCGAAGGCCACGAATTCGATAAAAACGGCAACCAGATCACCGGGGTAACAAAATGACGCTTATGGTTCCCGCAGTCAACGTTGCGGATCTCAAGGACACCACCCTGCTCAACATGGGCATCTTCGCGGTGTTTGTGGCGATCACCATGGTGATCGTGATCAAGGCCAGCCGCAACAACAAAACGGCCGCAGACTACTACGCGGCCGGCCGGTCCTTCACCGGCCCGCAGAACGGCACCGCCATCGCCGGCGACTACCTCTCGGCGGCTTCCTTCCTGGGCATCACCGGGGCCATTGCCATCAACGGCTATGACGGTTTTATGTACTCCATCGGTTTCCTCGTCGCGTGGCTCGTCGCACTGCTGCTCGTCGCTGAGCTGCTGCGCAACACCGGCAAGTTCACCATGGCCGATGTGCTCTCCTTCCGGCTCAAGCAGCGCCCGGTGCGGATTGCGGCAGCCATCTCCACACTCGCCGTCTGCTTCTTCTACCTGCTCGCACAAATGGCCGGAGCGGGCAGCCTGATTTCCCTGCTGCTGGGCATCAGCGACTGGGGCGGACAGGCCCTGGTGATCATCGTCGTCGGCGCCCTGATGATCATGTACGTACTGATCGGCGGTATGAAGGGCACCACCTGGGTCCAGATCATCAAGGCCATGCTCCTGATCGCGGGAGCCGCCGTGATGACCTTCTGGGTCCTCGCCATCTACGGTTTCAACCTCTCCGACCTGCTCGGTGGAGCAGTGGAAACCTCGGGCAACCCGAACATGCTCAACCCGGGCCTGCAGTACGGCAAGTCCGAGACCTCCAAACTCGACTTTATGTCCCTGGGCCTGGCCCTGGTACTTGGTACCGCGGCCCTGCCCCACGTGCTGATGCGCTTCTACACGGTTCCCACCGCCAAGGAAGCCCGCAAGTCAGTGGTCTGGTCCATCGGGCTGATCGGCGTGTTCTACCTGTTCACCCTCGTCCTGGGCTACGGCGCCGCTGCGCTCGTGGGCGCCGAAACGATCAAGTCCGCCCCCGGCGGCGTCAACTCGGCAGCACCGCTGCTGGCATTCCACCTGGGTGGACCGCTGCTGCTCGGCTTTATCTCCGCGGTGGCCTTCGCCACCATCCTGGCCGTCGTCGCCGGGCTGACAATCACCGCGGCGGCATCGTTCGCGCACGATATCTACGCCAGCGTCATTGCCAAGGGCAAAGCCGACGCCGACACCGAAGTCAAGGTCGCCCGCCGCACCGTGGTGGTCATCGGCCTGCTGGCCATCGCCGGCGGCATTTTCGCCAACGGCCAGAATGTCGCATTCCTTGTGGCCCTCGCCTTCGCGGTGGCTGCCTCGGCCAACTTGCCCACCATCGTGTACTCGCTGTTCTGGCGCAAGTTCACCACCCAAGGCGCCATCTGGAGCATGTACGGCGGCCTGGGCTCGGCGATCATCCTGATCGCGCTGTCCCCGGTGGTCTCGGGTGCCAAGACGTCCATGATCCCGGGCGCCAACTTCGCGATCTTCCCGCTCAGCAACCCAGGCATCATCTCCATCCCGCTCGCGTTTATCCTGGGCTGGCTCGGTTCGGTGCTGGACAAGAATCTGGAAGACAGCACCAAGCAGGCCGAAATGGAAGTCCGCTCCCTCACCGGGGTGGGCGCCGAAAAGGCCACCGACCACTAGTCATCAACAGCCGGCGGAACGTCGCCGGCCGGCAAGGCCAAGAGCCCCCGTGCCATCAGCACGGGGGCTCTTCCTGTGTGATCGTGCCAAGCCGGCGGCGTTCCGGGCGGGAACCCGGCCTCGGAAACGTCAGCCGTCGGCTGAGCCGCGTTCCAGCAGCGGCTGGATCCGGAACGGGATCATCTCGCTCATGGCCAGCGCGGTGTCCGTCCGGTCCACACCGCCGCAAGCCAGGATCTTTCCGTTGATCCGGAACAGATCCTCGGCATCGAGGGCCACGACGCGCAGCAGCAGGTCGGCCGATCCGGTGAGGCCGAAGCCCTCCAGGATCTCCGGGATGTCAGCCAATTCCACCGCCAGTTGGCCGAGCTTCTGCTGCTGTACGTGCACCGAAATGAAAGCCATCAGGGGGTAGCCCAGCGAGGCCGGATTGATGCGGCGCTCAAAGGAGAGGAATACGTGTTTCTTCTCCAGCTGGGCCATCCGGGCCTGCACGGTATTCCGTGAGAGACCCAGCTTCTGTGCCAGCGCAACCACGGTCCTGCGGGGGTCCCGCGCCAGGGCAGAAAGCAGGCGGGTGTCGGTGCCATCCAGGGGTTGCATAGTGCGCAAGATTAGCACGGTCCGCTGCGGTCCGGCAGTGCAGAATGCTCAATTATCGTGCAGCCGGTTGTACCCAATGAGAGTTGTGAGTAGGGTCACAACTATCCGGGGCAACGGCGCCCGGGCGGCTGGCACAGACCGGGATCACGAGTCCCGAAAGTCCCGGTCAGACGACGTCAGAAGGTGCGGAAAACTGTGTTTACCGACGACGCGGGCAAGGGCGGCATTTCCGCCGGTGGCCCCGGAAACAGTGCAGAATCAAACAGGCGCTCGGGCGGGGACCTCCTCCAGCTCATTACCCCCGGGGGTGAACGCGTCAGCCATCCCGAGTTCGACCCCTGGGTCCAGGACGTCAGTGACGACCAGCTCGGGTCGCTCTACGAGGACATGGTGGTTATCCGCCGGATCGACACCGAGGCAACCGCCCTGCAGCGCCAGGGCGAGCTGGCCCTGTGGCCCCCGCTACTGGGCCAGGAAGCGTCCCAGATCGGCTCTGCCCGTGCCCTCCGCGACGACGACTTCGTCTTCCCCAGCTATCGCGACAACGGCGTCGCCTATTGCCGGGGCGTCAACCCGGAGGACCTTGTCAAGGCCTGGCGGGGCAACGCGCTAGCGGGCTGGGACCCCTACACAGTCAACGTCGCAACCCAGCAGATCATCATCGGCGCCCAGACCCTGCACGCCACCGGCTACGCGATGGGAATCCAGAACGACGGCGCCGATTCAGTCGCCGTGGCGTACTTCGGTGACGGTGCCACGAGCGAGGGTGACGTCAACGAGGCCCTGGTGTTTGCCGCCAGCTTCCAGTCCCCGGTGGTCTTCTTCTGCCAGAACAACCACTGGGCCATTTCCGAGCCCGTCCGGCTGCAGTCCCACATCCAGATCGCGGACCGTGCTGCAGGGTTCGGCATCCCCAGCATGCGGGTGGACGGCAACGACGTCCTGGCCGTGATGGCGGCAACCCGGATCGCCACCGACCGGGCGCGCCGCGGCGGCGGTCCCACCTTCATCGAGGCCGTCACCTACCGGATGGGTCCGCACACCACGGCCGATGACCCCACCAAGTACCGGGACGCCAACGAACTCGAGGACTGGGCCGCGAAGGACCCGATCGCCCGGTTGAAGTCACTGCTTGACCGCAAGGGACTGCTCACCGCGGAACGTGAAACCGCCGTCGCCGCCAAGGCGGATGCGGTGGCCAAAGCGCTGCGGTCCGGCACCATCAACATGCCGGAGCCGGCGCCGATGGATATTTTCAAACACGTCTACAGCACCCCGCATTCCCCGCTGGACCGCCAGCAGGACCACTATTCCCGTTACCTGGCTTCCTTCGGCGATCCCGCAGAGGCCGCTTCTGAAGAAGGTGCACGCTGATGACGCAGATGACCTTTGCCCGAGCCATCAATTCGGGCCTGCGCAAGTCCCTCGAGAATGATCCGAAGGTGATCCTCATGGGCGAGGACATCGGCGCCCTAGGCGGTGTCTTCCGCGTCACCGACGGGCTGCAGAAGGATTTCGGCACGCACCGCGTTGTGGACACCCCGCTGGCCGAATCCGGCATTATGGGCACAGCCGTAGGCCTGGCCTACCGCGGGTACCGCCCGGTGGTGGAAATCCAGTTCGACGGTTTTATCTACCCGGCGTTCGACCAGATCGTCAGCCAGGTCGCCAAGATGCACTACCGCACCCAGGGGGCGGTGAAGATGCCCATTACCATCCGGGTGCCCTTCGGCGGCGGCATCGGGTCCCCGGAACACCATTCCGAATCACCCGAGGCCTATTTCACGCACACCTCGGGCCTGCGTGTGATCTCCGTTTCCAACCCGCAGGATGCCTACACGATGATCCAGCAGGCCATCGCCTCGGATGATCCGGTGTTGTACTTCGAGCCCAAGCGGCGTTACCACGACAAGGGCGAGGTGGACGAAAACCTGGAGCCCGCCGCCGCGTTGCCGATGGAGAAGGCCCGGGTGGTCACCGTGGGCACGGACGTTACCCTCGTGGCCTACGGCCCGCTGGTCAAGACTGCCAAAGACGCCGCCCTCGCCGCGGCGGACGAGGGTATTTCGATCGAGGTCATCGACCTGCGCTCACTGGCCCCGCTGGACTTCGCAACCCTGGAGGCCTCGGTCCGGAAGACCGGCCGGCTCGTTATCACCCACGAAGCGTCCCAGACCGGCGGAATCGGCGCCGAAGTCGCCGCGGGCATCACCGAACGCTGTTTCTACCATCTCGAGGCCGCCCCGGTCCGGGTAACAGGCTTCGACGTCCCCTACCCGTCCTCAAAGCTTGAAATGCACCATCTCCCGGGACTGGACCGCATCCTGGACGGCGTCGACCGTGCCCTGGGCCGCCACAACTCCCTGAGCGGACTGGAAGGATGAGCGCCACCATGATCAAGGAATTCAGGCTCCCGGACCTCGGTGAAGGTCTGACCGAATCGGAAATCGTCGCGTGGAGAGTCGCGGTGGGGGACACCGTCGCGCTCAACCAGATCATCGCGGAAGTGGAAACTGCCAAGGCCGTCGTCGAGCTCCCCTCGCCGTTCGCCGGCGTTATCACCGTGCTGCACGAACAGCCCGGCACCGTCGTCGAGGTGGGCAAAGCGATCGTTTCCTTCGAAGTGGAGGCCGACGCCGGCGAGGCAGCCGCCGACGGGGCAGCCGCACCTGCCGCGCGCGAACCGAATCTCGTCGGTTACGGCGCCGTCCTGGAAGCCTCGGGCCGGCCGGCGCGCCGCGCCCGCAACTTCGCCGCCCCGGCTGCCTCAGCCGCCGTCCAGCACGCCCGGTCCGCCCCGGTCCTCGAACCGGTCCCGGCCGCGCCGGTGCTGCCGGTGGACCAACCCGTCGAGACGCGGCCTGCCGCTTCGGACTCCGCCGAACGCCCACGGTCCACACCGCCGGTGCGCAAGCTGGCCAGGGATCTCGGCGTTGATCTCGCTGCGGTCACCGGCACCGGGGAGTTTGGGCTGATCACCCGCGATGACGTCCGCAACTTCGCCGGCGGCGGGGACTTGCCGGTGGCGGGCCGTGGCCTGGCCGGGATGTCCGAGCAGGACGTGGTCCCGGGCCGGGGTGAGCGGGAAACCCGGACGCCGATCAAGGGCGTGCGCAAGTTCACTGCCGCCGCGATGGTCTCCAGCGCGTTCACCGCGCCGCACGTCACGGAGTTCCTGACCATCGACGTCACCCCGACCATGGAACTGCTGGCGAAGCTCAAGGCCAGCCGGGCGTTTGCCGGCTACAAACTCACTCCGCTGACCCTGGTGTCCAAGGCCGTGCTCATCGCACTGAAGAACCACCCGACGCTCAACACCCGCTGGGACGAAGCGAACCAGGAGATCGTCCAGTACAACTACGTGAACCTGGGCATCGCGGCAGCTACCCCGCGCGGACTGACAGTGCCCAACATCAAGGATGCCGACCGAATGTCCCTGCTGGAGCTTTCCGCCGCGTTGACGGAGCTGACGGACACGGCGCGGTCCGGCAAAACGAGTCCGGCCAACCTGTCCGGGGGGACGATGTCCATCACGAATATTGGTGTCTTTGGCATCGACTCCGGTACTCCCATCCTGAACCCGGGAGAGGCAGCAATTCTCGCGCTGGGTGCGGTGCGGAAGATGCCCTGGGAGTACCGGGACGACGTCGCGCTGCGCCAAGTGATGACACTGAGTCTCTCTTTCGACCACCGGTTGGTCGACGGCGAGCAGGGTTCGCGTTTCCTGCAGGATCTCGGGATTATACTCACGGATCCGGCGATGGTACTGGCGATGGTCTAGCGCTGGTCCGGGGACGGAGCCGGGTCGCAGGGGCCGCCCAGGAAACGCAGCAGCTGGCGCGGAACCGGGGCCGAATTTTCGCGGGAAAGCGGCCGCGCGCCGTCGGGGCCTTGCGGATCGGTTGACAGGTGCTGCTGAACGCCGTCGATCCGGCTGACCAGGTCCCGGATAGCGTCCAGATGGGAGCCGAAGATAAATGGCCATGGACCGTCCGGAGCGCCCAGGATCAGTTCGGGGAGCGGGGTGTCGTCCGGCATGCCCCACGCGCTGGCCAATACCCGGGCGGCAATGTCCCGGGCCAGCCCGGCCGTTCTGAGTTCCAGCAACAGCGCGCTGCGCTCCGGTGTTCCACCCGGCGGCAGGGAATCCGCCTGGTGCAGGGCAGCGAGCACAGCAGCCAGATGCCGGCGTTCTTCCCACAGTGCGGCCGACAATTCGTTGGCAGCACCGTCGGCATGCCGCAGCGGAGCAGCCGGCGGTATCCGCCCGGGCACGCCGGCTGCCGACTGTTCCGCGTCCCCGGGGGACATCCGGTGCAGGTGCCCGGCCGTGAAGCGCTCACCAGGTTCCATAAGGATCAGCCTTTCAGGTAGTCGGGGGGCGGGCCGGGCAGGCAGTGTTGGCGGGGAGCAGCCCCGGATCCGGTCACTACCCGGAACCGGAAGCGAAACTGCGGGCGGCGGTGAGCACCCGCACGGCGGTGTCGTCGCGTTCGCTGTCGCGCAGCAGCCGTGCGGGCGACGAATCGCCCAGTAGCGGGTTCATCGCGTCGAACCAGGCCTGAATTACCTCCGGGCTGCACGACTCAGTCAGGGAACGGGCAATCTGGTACGTGTCCCGCAGCCGTTTCACAGTGGGTGCCGAGGGGGACCGCTCGTGGGCTATCCACTGACGCACGGCGCGGGTTTCCTTGACTGCGCCGATCTGGGCCACAAGGCGCAACCCAATCAAGTCAGAGAGCGCCTGCACCAGCGCAGGAACCTCCATGCTTACCGCTTCCCGGTAGGCTTTCTGCGCGCCGTCGGGTGTCCCCGGCGTGGTCATCGCCGCCCGCCACGGACGCTGTTGTCCGCCGGGCTGCGGCGCGTTCGTGGCTGGCTGCACAGGTGAATTACCAGGCTTTCCAGCGGCTTCGAATTCTGGACTGCACCCATTATTCAGCGACTCCTGTTGGTGGGCTGAGCTTCCGATGCTTGGAAATTTACGCCCGGGGAGCCGCTCCGGCCCGAGTGGCCGCTACCCGATTCCTGCCGTCGAGTGCACGGATGGTGCGCATCCGGTACGTATAAATCGGAGAACCACTACTTGTTAAACAGCAATAATCACTTGCTAAGTCAAAGGGTTAGGCACCACAAATCACTTTCGGAATGAACCTGAAATCACTGCACTCTGAACCGTTAAAACGCATTGTGAATCACATGCAATCGCTGTGCGGAAGGCCCACCCTGGGCGCCGGATCCGCACGTACCTGGGCGCGGGCGACGGTGCCGCGCTAACCCTGATCCGTAACCGACCCGGCCGCCGGCGCCAGGAGCGCCGCGAGCGCCATGCTTTCCAGCAACGGACGGGCCCGTTTTGCGGCCATCGGGCGTCCGTGGCCCCGGACCGAGTGGGGGGTGGAGTTGATCAGTCCGAAGGTGGCGTGGGCGCGCAGGCGCAATTCTGCCGATTCCGTGCCGGCATGCAGCGCGGCGAGAACTTCCACCCACAATTCCACGTAGCTGCGCTGGAGCATACGGACCTCCGACTGGTCCGCGGTGGCCAGGTTGCTGAAATCCTGGTCCTGGACCCGGATGACGTCGGGGCGGCTCAGGGCGAAGTCAACGTGGAAAGCCACCAGTCGCTCCAGCGCGGTCGCGGCGTCCGCGGATGATGCCACGACGCTGCGGCCGCCGGACAGCAGGTCCTGGCTGACGCTCAACAAAAGCGCGCCGAGGACGGCCTGCTTGCCGGCGAAGTGCCGGTAGACTGCCGGACCACTGACGCCCGCCGCAGCCCCGAGATCCTCGAGCGACACACGGTGGTAGCCCTCTGCAGCGAACAGCGCAGCGGCTGCGGTCAGTAGGGCCTGGCGCCGGAATTGCTTCGCCTGGCTGCGCTGGCTGGTCTGGCTGCGCTGGCTGGTCTGGCTGGGGCCGGTCACCGGCACATCCCCTCATTTTCACTGATGCCTGTGTTGGACATCACAGTTAATAGAGACTAACCTAAATCTCAGTTACACGTCACTAACCGAATGGCCGGAATTCGCCGGCGATCATCGGCCGCCCCCAGCACGCGGGCCAGGAACGGAAGCAGTCAATGGAGACAATCGCCAGTCAGGTGGACGCCGCGGGTGCTGCCTTCGCCGCGAACCGCGAGGCCCAGCTGGTGCTGGCCCGGGAGCTGAAGGAACGCCTCGCTGCCGCCGCGCTGGGCGGGCCGGAAAAGTCGCGGGAACGGCACGTGGCGCGCGGCAAGCTGCTCCCGCGCGAACGGATCGATCGGCTGCTCGATGATGGGAGCCCGTTCCTGGAGATCGCACCGCTGGCTGCCGAGGGCATGTACAACGGCGATTCTCCCGGCGCCGGCGTGATTGCCGGGATCGGGCTGGTCCATGGCCGCCAGGTCCTGGTGATTTCCAACGACGCCACGGTCAAGGGTGGGACGTACTACCCGTTGACGGTGAAAAAGCACCTCCGGGCGCAGGAAATCGCCATGGAGAACCGGCTGCCGTGTATATACCTTGTGGATTCGGGCGGGGCGTTCCTGCCCAAGCAGGACGAGGTTTTCCCGGACAAGGAGCACTTTGGCCGCATCTTTTTCAACCAGGCCAGGATGTCTGCGGCCAGGATCCCGCAGATCGCCTCGGTGATGGGCTCGTGCACCGCGGGCGGGGCGTATGTTCCCGCGATGAGTGATGAGACAGTGATTGTCCGTAACCAGGGCACCATTTTCCTGGGCGGCCCGCCCTTGGTGAAGGCCGCGATCGGCGAGATCGTCACGGCCGAGGAACTCGGCGGCGGGGAGGTGCATTCGAAGATCTCCGGTGTGACGGACCACCTGGCCGAAAACGATGAGCATGCGCTGCAGATCGTCCGGGACATCGTCTCCACCCTGCCGAAGCCGGCGGAGCCCGTCTGGGACGTGGATACCGCCGTCGAGCCGGTAGCGGACCCGGCGGAGTTGTATGGCGCCGTCCCCACGGATGTGAATGCCCAGTACGACGTCCGCGAAGTCATTGCGCGGCTGGTGGACGCCAGCCGCTTCCACGAATTCAAAAAGAACTATGGCACCACCTTGGTGACCGGTTTCGCGAGGCTGCACGGCCATCCGGTGGGGATCGTGGCGAATAATGGTGTGCTGTTCAGTGAGTCATCACTTAAAGGCGCGCACTTCATCGAACTCTGCGACCAGCGCGGCATACCGTTGGTCTTCCTGCAGAATCTCTCCGGTTTTATGGTCGGCAAGGACTACGAGCAGGGCGGCATCGCCAAGAACGGTGCCAAGATGGTCACCGCCGTCGCCACCGCCCGGGTGCCCAAACTGACCGTGGTGATCGGCGGGTCCTTCGGCGCCGGAAACTATTCGATGTGCGGCCGGGCCTACTCGCCGCGCTTCCTGTGGATGTGGCCGGCGTCCCGGATCTCCGTGATGGGCGGCAACCAGGCCTCCGGTGTGCTCGCCACGGTCAAGCGGGACCAGTTCGAGGCCCGCGGCGAAGAGTGGTCGGCCGCAGACGAGGAAGCGTTCAAAGCGCCGATTAAGGCCCAGTACGAGGACCAGGGCAGCCCGTACTATTCCACCGCCCGCCTTTGGGACGACGGCGTGATCGACCCCGCGGACACCCGCACCGTCCTGGGACTGGCGCTCGACGTCGTCTCCCGCACCCCGCTGCCGGAGACCTCCTTCGGCCTGTTCCGGATGTGAGCCAACAGTGACTACGACTCCTCCAACACCCGCTAAGCCGCTCTTTGGCACCGTGCTGGTCGCCAACCGCGGCGAGATCGCCTGCCGTGTGATCCGGACCCTGCGCGCCCTGGGCATCCGTTCGGTGGCGGTCTATTCCGACGCCGACGCCGGTGCACGGCACGTGCGGGAAGCCGACGTCGCCGTCCGGATCGGCCCGGCGGCCGCCACCGAGAGCTACCTGAAGATCGGCGCCATCGTCCAGGCCTGCCGCGACACCGGCGCCGAGGCCGTGCACCCCGGCTACGGTTTCCTGAGCGAGAACGTCGACTTCGCCCGCGCCCTGGAAACAGCCGGGATCACGTTCATAGGCCCCGGCGTCGAATCCCTCAACGTCATGGGTGACAAGATCCGCTCCAAGAACCACGTCACCGGCTACGGCGTCCCCGTGGTCCCGGGCATCGCCGAACCCGGGATGAGCGACGCCCGGCTCATCGAGGCAGCCGACGGCGTCGGCTACCCGCTGCTGATCAAGCCTTCCGCCGGCGGCGGCGGCAAGGGCATGCACATCGTTGAAGGGCCCGGGGAACTGGAAGCCACCCTGGCCACGGCCCGCCGGGTCGCGGCGAGCGCCTTCGGCGACGACACCCTCTTCCTGGAACGGCTCGTCACCACCCCGCGGCACATCGAGGTGCAGGTTCTGGCGGACAACCACGGCAACGTCATCCACCTGGGCGAGCGAGAGTGCTCGCTGCAGCGCCGGCACCAGAAAGTCATTGAGGAGGCCCCGTCCCCGCTGCTGGAGTCCCTGCTCAACGGCGCGGAAATCCGGGCCCGGATCGGCGAGGCCGCCTGCCAGGCCGCGCGGAGCGTCAACTACTCCGGCGCCGGCACCGTGGAATTCCTCGTCTCGGACAGCGCCCCGGACGAATTCTTTTTTATGGAGATGAACACCCGCCTGCAGGTCGAGCACCCGGTCACCGAGATGGTCACCGGAATCGACTTGGTCGAATGGCAGGTCCGGATCGCCGCCGGCGAGGAACTCACCATCCGGCAGGACGACGTCGTCCTCACCGGGCACTCGGTGGAGGCCCGGGTGTACGCCGAGGTGCCGGAGAAGAACTTCCTGCCGTCCACCGGCCGGGTCGTGCTGCTGGACGAACTGCCGGACGCCGCGGCGGGCCGCGTCCGCGTTGACTCCGCTTTGCTGGAAGGCCTGGAGATCTCCTCGAGCTATGACCCGATGATCTCCAAGGTCATTGCGTGGGGGGAGGACCGCACCTTGGCCCTGGACACCCTGGATGAGGCGCTCGCCGGGTACACCGCCCTGGGCATCGACACCAACGTCGAGTACCTGCGCCTGCTGATCAACGACGCCGACGTCCGCGCCGGCCGGCTCGACACCGGCCTGATCGAACGGAAGATGCCCGAGTTCAGCTTCCGGCATGCGGGCGACTTCGAGCTGGCCGCTGCCGCCGTCTTCGCCGCGGCGATGCGGGAGCACGATGCGCAGGACGCGGGGAAGGGCCCGTGGGATCGCGCCGGCGGGTGGAGGCTCGGCGCCCGCGCCCCCCGCCGGATCAGCCTGGGCACACCCGACGGCGGTATCGCCACGGTGGAGGTGTTCGGCTCGGTAGGGCAGGGGACGGGGACGGTGAGTGTCAATGGTGGCCCGCAGCGTACGGCGTCATTGGGTTTCGGCCGGCGCAACCAGGCGGAGGCCACCCTCGGTGGCGAATCCCGGCGGTTCTCACTCGCACAGGCGTCCACGGGTCCCTACCGCCCGGGGCCGGACAGCCCGGCGCCCACGGAGATATTCCTCGGCAACGACGGCTGGTCCTGCCGCCTCGAGGTGCTGACCCGCGAGGCCCGGCTGGCCCGGGTGCTCGCCGCCGTCGACCGCGAGGAAGGCGCCGCCGACCCCGCGGTGCGCTCGCCGATGCCCGGCACAGTGGTGTCAGTCTCGGTCGAAAACGGCGACGCCGTGACAGCCGGCCAGGTGCTGCTCGCGGTGGAGGCCATGAAGATGGAACACCAGCTCGTGGCGCCGCTGGCCGGCACCGTCCACATCAGCGCTACCTCGGGCGACCTCGTCAAGGCAGACCAGGTTCTCGCTACCATCCACCCGCACGCCCCGGTTCCGCCGGAGGACGCTGCCGAAGACACGGTCGAGGAAGCCGCCATCTCCATGGGCGCCGCGGACTAGCGCCGCACACCTCCAGCACCATTCCCCAGCAAACAGCCCCACAGACCCGACACAGGAGCCACCCCCATGCCAGATTTTGAACTCAGCGAGGAATACCAGGACCTCAGCGACACCGTCCGCGAATTCGCCGACCAGGTGGTTGCCCCGGTCTCCGCCAAGCACGACGAGGAACACAGCTTCCCCTACGAAGTCGTCGACCAGATGGCGGACATGGGCCTGTTCGGCCTGCCCTTCCCGGAGGAGTTCGGCGGTATGGGCGGGGACTACTTCGCCCTCGCCCTGGCCCTTGAACAGCTCGGCCGGGTGGACCAGTCCGTTGCCATCACCCTGGAAGCGGGCGTCTCGCTCGGCGCCATGCCAATCCACCGCTTTGGCAACGAGGCGCAGAAGCAGGAATGGCTGCCGCTGCTGGCCTCCGGCAAGGCCCTCGCCGGCTTCGGCCTGACCGAACCGGAAGCCGGCTCCGACGCCGGCGGCACCAAGACCACCGCCCGGCTCGAGGGCGTCGGAGACGCAAAAAATTGGGTCATCAACGGCAACAAGGAGTTCATCACCAACTCCGGTACCGACATCACCCGCCTTGTCACCGTCACCGCTGTCACCGGCCAGGCGGAGCGCCCGGACGGGAGTATCAAAAAGGAAATCTCCACCATTCTGGTGCCCGCCAACACCCCCGGCTTCACGGCGGAGAAGGCCTACAACAAGGTCGGCTGGAACGCCTCGGACACACACCCGCTGACCCTGGACAACGTCCATGTGCCGGAAGAAAACCTGCTCGGCACCCGGGGCCGGGGCTACGCGAACTTCCTCTCCATCCTGGACGAGGGCAGGATCGCGATCGCGGCGCTGGCCGTCGGCGCGGCCCAGGGCTGCGTGGACCAGTCGGTGAAATACGCCAAGGAACGCAGCGCTTTCGGGCAGAACATCGGCAAGTACCAGGCCATCGCGTTCAAGATCGCCCGGATGGAAGCCCGGGCACACACCGCACGCCTGGCCTACTACGACGCGGCCGCCAGGATGCTCGCCGGCAAGCCGTTCAAGACGCAGGCGGCCATCGCTAAGATGGTCGCAGGCGAGGCAGCCATGGACAACGCGCGGGACGCCACCCAGGTGTTCGGCGGCTACGGCTTCATCAACGAATTCACCGTGGCACGCCACTACCGCGACTCCAAGATCCTTGAAGTCGGTGAGGGCACCACCGAAGTCCAGTTGATGCTGATCGCCCGCGAACTGGGGCTCTGACCGGCCGCCGGCCGCAACTGTCGAGGGAAGGGTCACCGATGATCAATAAAGTTGTTGCCAGCGCGGCCGAGGCCGTCGCGGACATCCCTAACGGAGCCTCGCTCGCCGTCGGCGGATTCGGGCTGTGCGGGATCCCGGTGGCCCTGATCGAGGCCCTGCACCGGGGCGGCGCCACGAATCTGGAGACCGTCAGCAACAACTGCGGGGTCGACGACTGGGGACTCGGGATCCTGCTCAAGGAAGGCCGGATCCGCCGCACCATCAGCTCCTACGTGGGGGAGAACAAGGAATTCGCCCGGCAGTACCTTGCCGGTGAACTCGAGGTGGTCCTCACCCCACAAGGCACACTCGCCGAGAAGCTGCGTGCCGGCGGTGCCGGTATTCCCGCGTTCTACACCCCGGCCGGCGTCGGCACCCAGGTCTCCGAGGGCGGCCTGCCGCAAAAGTACGACGCCGACGGGAACGTCGCGATCGCCTCCGCGGCAAAGGAGGTGCGCAACTTCAACGGCGCCGACTTCGTGCTGGAGGAGTCGCTGACCCCCGACTTCGGCCTCGTGCACGCCTGGAAGGGCGACCGGCACGGAAACCTCGTGTTCCACGCCACGGCGATGAACTTCAACCCGCTGTGTGCCATGGCAGCGAAAATCACCATCGCCGAGGTCGAGGAACTGGTGGAGCCAGGGGAGCTGGATCCGGAACACGTCCACGTCCCGGGCATCTTTGTCCAGCGCGTGGTGCTGGCGCCCGGCGTCGAGAAGCGGATCGAGAAGCGGACCGTCGCGGTGCCGGCCTCCGGCCCCGTGTCCGGCAGCACCGACCAGGCAGGAGCATGACTGTGAAGACGAACAATGCGCAGGGGGAGCCGCCGCGTCCGGAGGCGGTCCGGCACGAATACCGGCGATCCGCCGTCGTACATCCCGCCGGTGTGAGCCCTGACACGAAGGGCTGGACCCGCCACGAACTCGCCGCCCGGGTGGCGCAGGAGCTGCATAACGGCCAGTACGTCAACCTCGGCATCGGGATGCCCACGCTGATCCCCAACTACATTCCGGCCGGCGTTGAGGTGGTGCTGCACTCGGAGAACGGAATCCTCGGCGTCGGGCCCTACCCGGGGGAGGGCCAGGTCGATCCGGACCTGATCAACGCCGGCAAGGAAACCGTCACGGTCAACAAGGGCGCCGCCTTCTTCGATTCAGCCGCCTCCTTCGGCATGATCCGGGGCGGGCACGTGGATGTGGCCGTGCTCGGCGCCATGGAGGTCGCCCAGAACGGGGACCTGGCCAACTGGATGATCCCCGGCAAAATGGTCAAGGGCATGGGCGGCGCCATGGACCTCGTCTTCGGCGCCAAGAAGGTGATCGTGATGATGGAGCACGTGGACCGCAACGGCAGGCCCAAAATCGTGGAACACTGCACACTGCCCCTGACCGGAAAGGGCTGCGTGGACCGCATCATCACCGACCTCGCCGTGATCGACGTCGTGACCGAGGGCGGGAAGTCCCGGCTGGTGCTCCGCGAACTTGCCCCCAATGTGTCCGTGGAAGACGTGGCCGCGGCCACCGGCGCCGAACTCTTCGAGGAAGACCAGGAACTGACGGTATGAGGACTGAACCATTGCGGGCGCGTGAGCCCCGGATCGTCGAACAGCGCGGCCTCTATTTCGACGAGCTCGAGGAAGACGTGGTCTACGCGCACCGGCCCGGCCGGACCGTCACCGAGACGGACAACGTCCTCTTCACCACCATGACCATGAACACCCAGGCGCTGCACCTCGATGCCGCCTGGAGCGCGGACCAGCCGTTTGGCCAGCGCCTGATGAACTCGATGTTCACCCTGGCCACCGTCGTGGGGCAGTCAGTGCCGCAGCTGACCCAGGGCACGATCATCGCCCAGCTGGGGATGACTGACGTGTCCTTCCCGCACCCGATGTACCACGGCGATACCCTCTACACCGAGACTGTGGTGACCGGGAAACGGTTATCCTCCTCCCGCCAGGGGCAAGGGATTGTGACCCTGAAGCACACCGGCCGGAACCAGGACGGCGACGTTGTTGCGCTCGCCACCCGCAGCTGCCTGATGTGGGTGCGCGAAGCACATGCAGAGGCGCAGAATGCGCGCAAGAGCGGAGAATAGACACATGAGCTTCCTGATGGGTCCTGCCCTGCTGTTTTGCCCTGCCGACCGCCCCGAGCGCTACCAGAAGGCTGCCGAGCGCTCCGACGCCGTCATCGTGGACCTGGAGGACGCGGTGGCCCCGGCGGATAAACAGCGTGCCCGCGGCGCCATCCTTGCCCAGCTCGGGGCCACCGGGGACGTCCCCGAGCTCGATCCGAGCCGGACGATCATCCGGATCAACCCGGCCGGCACCGCAGAGTTCGAAAAAGACCTACACTGCCTCAAGCACACTCCGTACCGGCACGTGATGCTCGCCAAGGCTGAAAGCGCCGGGCAGCTCAAGGAACTCGAGGGGTACAGTGTCATTGCGCTCTGTGAGACGGCACTGGGGATCGTCAACGCCGCCGCCATCGCCGCGGAACCCAATGTGGTGGGCCTGATGTGGGGTGCAGAGGATCTGCTCGCCTCGCTCGGCGGCACCTCCAGCCGGACCGACGACGGCGCCTACCGCGCGGTGGCGCTGCACGCCCGCTCCACGGTGCTGCTGGCCGCCCGGGCGTTCGGCAAGGAAGCGGTTGACTCGGTGTACGTCAACATTCCCGATCTTGAAGGGCTCGCCGCCGAATCCCGTGACGGCGTCGCCTCGGGCTTTGGGTCCAAGGCCTGCATCCATCCGCACCAGGTCGCGGTGGTCCGCGACGCCTATGCGCCCTCCGAATCCGAGGTCGCGGCGGCCAGGGAACTCCTCGAAGCGGCTGCCTCGGCTGGCTCCGGGGTGTTCCAGTTCAACGGCAAGATGGTCGACGGCCCCATCCTTAAGCACGCCGAGTCAACGCTCCGCCGCGCCGGGCACTAGTTTCCGGGCTTGCGGCTCCTGCGCCGGGCCACCGAAGATTCCCAACGTCGGCCCTTCACCAGGAAAAACGGACCCCCATGGGAAACAAGGTGCCCAGGGCGACCGTGAACGCTGTCCCGCGCCCCGGCGGTTCGTGCTCACCCTAGTTGCGAAATGCCAGCCCGGCAGGCACCACAAGCACTCAACCCCGTGCGGGATACTTAAGACATGCAGCCGCGCAAGATCGTCCTCCTCGGGTCCACAGGTTCCATTGGCACGCAGGCGATTGAGGTCGTCGACGGCGCCCCGCACCTTTTTGAGGTCATTGCGCTGAGCGCGGGCGGTGGCAACCTCGAACTCCTCGCCCGGCAAGCCGTCCACACCCGGGCCCAAGCCGTCGGCACCGCGTCCGGCGACGCGACGGCCCTCCAGACGCTGATCGACGACGCCGCCCGCGCCCAAGGGGTGAACGGCTACCGTCCCGAGATCATCACCGGGCCGGAC
This sequence comes from Arthrobacter sp. UYCu512, assembly GCF_040547075.1. NCBI lineage: Bacteria > Bacillati > Actinomycetota > Actinomycetes > Micrococcales > Micrococcaceae > Arthrobacter > Arthrobacter sp. UYCu512. The sequence goes on along the minus strand of NZ_JBEPPA010000003.1, from coordinate 94,559 downwards.
GCCGCCACCCGGATTGCCGGGATCAAAGCCGACGTGGTGCTTAACGGCATTACCGGTTCCATCGGCCTGGCGCCCACCCTGGCGGCGCTCAAATCGGGCGCGACCCTGGCGCTGGCGAACAAGGAGTCCTTGATTGTCGGCGGCGCCCTGGTCAAGGCCGCCGCCCGAGAGGGCCAAATCGTCCCTGTTGATTCCGAGCACTCGGCTATCGCCCAGTGCCTGCGCGCCGGGACCGCGGCCGAGGTGGATCGGCTGGTCCTCACCGCTTCCGGCGGCCCCTTCCGCGGTATGAGCCGGCACGAGCTGCGCACTGTGTCCCCGCAGGACGCCCTCGCCCACCCCACTTGGGATATGGGCCTGATGGTCACCACCAACTCCGCCAGCCTGGTGAATAAGGGCCTGGAAGTGATCGAGGCGCACCTGCTCTTTGACATCCCGCTGGAGAAGATCGACGTGGTGGTCCACCCGCAGTCCGTCGTCCACTCCATGGTCCAGTTCATCGATGGCTCCACCATCGCCCAGGCTTCCCCGCCGGACATGCGCCTTCCGATCGCCCTGGGTATCGGCTGGCCGGACCGGGTGCCGAAGGCCGCGCAGGCCTGTGATTGGAGCAAGGCCACCAGCTGGACCTTCGAACCGCTGGACACCGCGGCGTTCCCCGCCGTCGGGCTGGCGAAGCATGCCGCAAAACAGGGGAGCACCTTCCCGGCTGTCTTCAACGCAGCGAACGAGGAAGCCGTGATGGCCTTCCACGCAGGCCGGATCCGGTTCACCGATATCGTCGATACGATCGAAGCAGTCCTCAGCGAACACACAGGATCCTCCAAGCTGACCTTGGAGTCCGTGTTGGATGCTGAACGATGGGCACGAGCCCGCACCCACGAACGTTTAGCCATCAGCAGCGTCTAGGAAGCAGCAAATTACGCCCATGAGCCCCGTCCTTCTTTTTATCCTCGGTGTCGTCTTTGTGGCGATCGGCATTGCCGTGTCCATTGCCCTGCACGAAGTGGGGCACCTGCTGCCTGCCAAGCTGTTTAAGGTCCGCGTCACGAAGTACATGATCGGCTTCGGCCCCACGGTTTGGTCCAGGAAGAAGGGCGAGACCGAGTACGGCTTCAAGGCACTCCCGCTGGGCGGGTTTGTCTCCATGATCGGGATGTACCCGCCGAACAAGGAGGATGGCACGGTACGTCCCTCCAGCACCGGTATGTTCCAGTCCCTGGCTTCGGACGCCCGGTCGCTCGCGCATGAGGAAGTCGGACCCGACGACGGCAACCGCGTCTTCTACAAGCTGCCGGCCTGGAAGAAGATCATCATTATGCTTGGCGGCCCGGCCATGAACATGCTGATCGGGCTCGCGCTGACGGCCGTGCTGCTGATGGGTTTTGGCATCGCCACCCAGACCACCACGATTGCTGATGTCTCCAAGTGCCAGGTCAAGGCCGGCGAGACCGTGGACCCGAACTCCGCTGACTGCAAGCTCACGCCAGCAGCCGCCGCAGGCCTGTTGCCCAATGACGTCATCACCTCCTTCGACGGCAAGTCCGTCTCCAGCTGGGACGAGCTCACCGGCTGGATCCGCGCGTCCGCGGACAAAAAGGTTGCCATCACCGTGGAGCGCGACGGCGTTCCGGTCAGCACCACTGTCACCCCCGTGCTCTCTGCCCGCCCGGTCGTTGGGGTCGACGGCCGGCAGGCCAAGGGTGCCGACGGCACGCTCCAGTACCAGGACGTCGGCTTCCTGGGTGTCGGCGCCCAGACTGCCCTTGTCCGGCAGCCGGCATCGGCGGTCCTGCCCATGGCCGGAGAAAACATCAAGCAGATCGCCGGCGTTGTTGTGAACCTCCCGGCGCGTGTGGCCGGCGTCGCAAAGGCAGCCTTCAGCGATGAGCCCCGCGACCCCAACGGACCCATCAGCGTGGTCGGGGTGGGCCGGGTGGCCGGCGAGGTGGCCGCGATGGAGCAGGTGCCGATGCAGTCCAGGGTGGCCGCCCTGGTGGGCCTGCTGGCCGGTCTCAACTTCGCCCTGGCCGTCTTCAACCTCATTCCGCTGCTGCCGCTGGACGGCGGCCACGTGGCCGGCGCGCTGTACGAGGGCGCGCGCCGCAGGATCGCCAAGCTCTTCGGCCGCCCGGTTCCGGATGCGTTCGACATCGCCAAACTTCTCCCGGTGACCTATGTTGTCGCGGTGCTGCTGATGGGGATGGGCGCCTTGCTGATCTACGCGGACATCGTTAAGCCCGTCAATCTCTTCGGCTGACCCCGCCGCCTTCCGGCCGGCGGAAATCTCCCGTGAGGTTAGGGGCCGTGTTGACACAAAAGAGGACCAGGAAGACGGACCAGGCGACGCGCTGGAGGTCCCAAAGCGGCCACCACAGGATCATCTGTGCCCGGAAATACTAGGCCACTTAGGGGATTAACAGTCCCAGCCTGGGCGGCGAGCGCCATTCCACCCGGCGCGAGAGATCCAAGGTAGCTGCCAAAGACCGCCGAGGCGCCGAGCAGGAGCGGACCCACCTACAGCCGGGCTGTCTGCTCGCGGGACTCGGGGAGCGTGGCTCAGGCAGGCTAACCGGATGACGCTGTTTTTTCTTTATCAGCTCATTTCGGCTTATTTTTGGTAATCAGTTGAAATTGATTGATTCTAGAACATCACCCCTTTAGGGTAGGGCCATGTACGTAATGACAATCGACCAGCGCGGAAGCACTGCCGACGTCGACCGTGTCCCGGCCCTGCTGGCGGAACTGGCCGGGCTCTCCACGGCCGGACACTTCGAGCGTTCCGTGGGCGACGAAGTCCAGGGGGTCCTGGAGCGGCCGGGCGAAGTAGTGGAGATCGCACTGCACGCCCTGCGCAGCGGCCGCTGGTACGTGGGAATCGGGGTGGGGGCGGTGGATCTGCCGCTGCCGGCAAGCCCGCGGGAAGGCTCCGGTCCGGCGTTCGTAGCGGCTCGGGTGGCCGTGGAGAAGGCCAAATCCGGTTCCGCCCATGTGCCCCTCGCCGTCGCCTCGGGAGGATTGCGCCGGGGCGAGGCAGCACCCTCGCCGGCGGGATCCGCCGGCGCCAGTTCCTGCGCCAACGCCGAGGCGGTGCTGCGCCTGATCGGGCGGCTGGTCCAGGACCGGACGGCGGCACAATGGAAAGTCGTGGATGTGCTGCGCACCGTGCAGGACGGCCATGCGGGAACGCATGGAACGCAAAAGATCGCTGCCCGGCAACTGGGAATCACCGAGCAATCGGTCAGCCGTGCGCTGCTGCGCTCCGGCTGGCAGGAAGAATGGGCGGCGAGGCCCGCGGCCGAAATGCTGCTGGCCTTCGCGCAAGGAGTGATCGCAGGCACCAACGAGGCCACCATGGAGTCCACTACCGGCGCCAGCGAGCCGGTCCGTGCCGCGGCTTACCGGACCGCCGACGGTTTGGAAGGAGACCGGTGAACGCCCTCTGGATCACCCTCGCGCTGCTCATCGCAGGGTTCGCCGGCTGGCCCGTCACGGCGTTGGTCTTCCGGCTCGCCCGGACCATCGATGACCGGCAGGAAACAGGCGGCGGAGCGGGCGATCCGGCGAACGACCCCGCCGCGGACGTCACCGTTGCACCCTCAGTCCCGCTCGTACCAACAGCACCCGCCGGCATCGCGGCACCCGCCGGCACCGCAGCCGCCCCGGTGAGCAGCGTACGGATCCTGCGCGGTGGTGCGATCATCGGAGTGCTGGAACGCCTGGCGGTCTGCCTTGCAATCCTCGCCGGTGAGCCGGTCGCCATCGCGTACGTGGTAGCGATCAAGGGCCTGGGCCGCTTTGCCGAGCTCAAGGAGACACCGGTTGCTGCCGAGCGGTTTATCATCGGCACCCTGACGTCCCTGCTCTGGGCGGCCGGTGTGGCGGCCCTGGCCAAGGTTCTCCTCCTCGGTTAACGCTGTCCCGGATCGGTACCTGGCCGGCGGGGCGATAGTCTATCCGTATGACTGTTTTTGCTGTTGAGTACGTATACGACGCCGAATCCACCGAAGTCCGTGACGCTACCCGCCCGGCACACCGGGACTGGACCGCCGGGCTGGCCCAGGAAGGGACCCTGCTCGCCAGCGGCCCCTACGGTGACGGCGCCGGAGCCTTGCTGATCTTAAAGGCCGCCGACGAGCATGCGCTCAACGAGATCCTCAGGCAGGATCCCTTCGCCGCAGCCGGGGCCATCTCCGGCACCCGCACCACGGCCTGGGCGCCCGTCTCCGGACTCCTGGCCGCCCACGCCGCCTAGCCCCCGCCAGACCTACTTCGATACAAGGAGTCCATGTGACCTCGGTCAGCTTGGGAATGCCGTCAGCACCGCCCCCCGTCCTTGCGCCGCGGCGCAAGACCCGCCAGATCAAGGTGGGTTCGGTCGGCGTCGGCTCCGATTCGCCCATCAGCGTGCAGTCTATGACCACAACGCCCACCACGGACATCAACGCCACACTGCAGCAGATCGCCGAGCTCACGGCCTCCGGCTGTGACATTGTGCGCGTCGCCTGCCCGTCCGCGGACGACGCTGCGGCCCTGCCGATCATCGCCAGGAAGTCCCAGATCCCCGTAATCGCGGACATCCACTTCCAGCCGAAGTACGTTTTTGCCGCGATCGAGGCGGGGTGTGCGGCGGTGCGGGTGAACCCCGGGAACATCCGCAAGTTCGATGACCAGGTCAAGGAGATCGCCCGGGCCGCCAAGGACCACGGCACCTCGATCCGGATCGGCATCAACGCGGGATCGCTGGAGCCCGGAATCCTGAAGAAGTACGGCAAGGCCACCCCGGAAGCCCTCGTGGAATCCGCCGTCTGGGAGGCCTCGCTGTTCGAGGAGCACGGCTTCAACGACTTCAAAATCTCGGTCAAGCACAATGACCCGGTGATTATGGTCGCCGCCTACGAGATGCTCGCCGAACAGGGCGACTGGCCGCTGCACCTCGGCGTTACCGAGGCCGGCCCCGCATTCCAGGGCACCATCAAATCTGCCACGGCCTTTGGAGCCCTCCTCTCCCGTGGCATCGGTGACACCATCCGGGTCTCCCTTTCGGCCCCTCCGGTGGAGGAAATCAAGGTGGGCAACCAGATTCTGCAGTCGCTCAACCTGCGTCCGCGCAAGCTCGAGATCGTCTCCTGCCCTTCCTGTGGCCGCGCCCAGGTGGACGTGTACACGCTGGCTGAGCAGGTCACGGCAGGACTGGAGGGGATGGAAATTCCGCTGCGCGTGGCCGTTATGGGCTGCGTGGTCAACGGCCCCGGTGAAGCCCGCGAAGCGGACCTTGGGGTAGCATCCGGCAACGGCAAGGGCCAGATTTTCGTGCGCGGAGAGGTTATCAAGACTGTCCCGGAGGACCAGATCGTTGAGACACTGATCGAGGAAGCCATGCGCATCGCCGAAGAGATGGGGGAGGCCGATGGCGAAGATGCTGTCAAGGGTAGCCCCGTGGTTAGCGTCTCGTAAGGACGGCGCCGCGGCCGGCGTCACGGTCCGGAGCCTGGGGGGTTCGGATACTTCCCAGCTCCTGGCCCTGGCCCGGCAGGACGTCGTCGCCAACGTTTTTATCCTCTCGCACCTGGCAACCGCCGGTTCGGCTGCTCCCACCACGGGAGGCGCCAGCATCTTTGGCGTGTTCGACGGCGGCACCCTGCTCGGAGCCTGTTGGGCCGGGGCCAACCTGGTGCCGGTGCAGCTGGACCCCGATTTTGCGGGCGCGGTGGCAGCCGCCGCCCACAGCTCGGGGCGCCGGTACGCCTCGATTTTCGGTCCTGCCGACACGGTGCTTGCCCTGTACGCCGGGCTGGAAGTCTTCGGCCAGACGGCCCACGAGATCCGCGCGAACCAGCCGCTGATGACAATTGCCGGCCCGCCCGCCGTGACCCCGAACCCGCAGCTTGGTTTTAGCCAGCTCGCCGACTTCGACCGGATCCTGCCCGCCTGCGCGGCCATGTTCGAGGAGGAAGTGGGCTATTCACCCTATCTCGGCGGCCGCGAGTATTACGGCCGGAGGGTCAAGGGCCTGATCCGTGAGGGTCATTCCATGGTTCACCTGAACCAGGCGCGCGAGGTGGTTTTTAAAGCCGAGCTCGGCGCGGTCACTTCGGAGGTGACGCAGGTCCAGGGAGTCTGGATGAACCCGGAGTTTCGCGGCCAGCGCCTCAGCGCAGGCTACATGGCGGCAGCTGTGGTGCTGGCCCAGTCCCTTGCCCCGGTGACCAGCCTTTACGTCAACAACTTCAACACCCGGGCCCGCGCCAGCTACGAGAGGGTGGGCTTCCGGCAGGCAGGCACGTTCGCCACAGTGCTTTTCTGAGTGCGGGCTCTTGTTTTTGTGCCCCGGGTCACATATCTTCGGACTACCGTGCCGCATCGGCACGCGTTTCCGCGGGTGCAAGTGCCGGGATGCAGATGCCCAGAGGGCAACACCGGGAACCCGCAGCCGAAGGTTTGGCGGAATCGGGGGTCCGCAGGGCCACGCCATGACAGGATGACCAGCCGGAAACGGCCAGGGGCTTCCGTCAGTTATGGCGTGGCTCTCCTGCATCCGGGCTGACGGTAGATTAGTACGTAGACTCTTGTGCCGGCTGTGCCGGTACTGCTGATTCACAGCATTGCTGCTTTGCCCTGCACCTTCCCAGAAACGGATAGATACCTCGTGGTCCTTCGACTCTCCAAGCTGTTCCTGCGCACCCTGCGTGAAGATCCCGCCGATGCCGAAGTGGCCAGCCACCGGCTCCTGGTCCGCGCCGGGTACATCCGCCGGGCCGCCCCGGGCATCTACACCTGGCTTCCGCTGGGGTTGAGCGTACTGCGCAAGGTGGAGGCCGTCATCCGCGAGGAAATGTCCGCGATCGGCGCTCAGGAAGTGCACTTCCCGGCACTGCTGCCCAAGGAACCCTACGAAGTGACCAACCGCTGGACCGAGTACGGCGAGGGGATCTTCCGGCTCCAGGACCGCAAGGGTAACGACTACCTGCTGGCGCCCACACACGAGGAAATGTTCACCCTGCTGGTCAAGGACCTGTACTCCTCGTACAAGGACCTTCCGCTGAGCATCTACCAGATCCAGAACAAGTACCGCGATGAGGCGCGGCCCCGGGCCGGCCTGCTGCGCGGCCGCGAGTTCATCATGAAGGACTCCTACTCCTTCGACGTTGACGACGCCGGCCTGGACGCCAGCTACGCCGCACACCGCAGCGCGTACCTGAAGATCTTCGAGCGCCTCGGCCTCGAAGTGGTCCCGGTCGCAGCCACGGCGGGAGCCATGGGCGGGTCCAAGAGCGAGGAATTCCTGCACCCCACGGAGATCGGCGAGGACACCTTCGTCCGTTCCGCCGGCGGCTACGCGGCCAACGTCGAGGCCGTCACCACAGTCGTCCCGCCGGATATCGACTTCAGCAACGCCCCCGCCGCGCAGGTGCGGGACACTCCGGGCACCCCCACCATTGATACGCTCGTCGACGCCGCAAACACCCTGGTGCCCCGCGCTCCGGCCGACGGCGGCGCCTGGACCGCAGCTGACACGCTGAAGAATGTTGTCCTTGCCGTCACCCTGCCGACCGGCGAACGCCAAATCGTAGTGATCGGCGTGCCGGGCGACCGCGGAGTCGACCTCAAGCGGGTGGAAGCGAACATCGGTTCCTTCCTGCCCATCGGCGGCGAAATCATGCTTGAGGCCGCCAACGAAGAGGACCTCAAGAAGCAACCCCTTATCGTCAAGGGCTACATTGGCCCGGGCTTGACCCTTGATGCGGCCCTGCTGGGCGCCGAGGGCTCCGCCAAGCTGCTCTACCTCGTGGATCCCCGGATTGTGCGCGGCTCCGCCTGGGTTACCGGCGCCAACCAAGCTGGCAAGCACGTCTTTGGGCTGGTAGCAGGCCGCGACTTCGGCTGGGACGGCGTCATCGAATGCACCGAGGTACGGGCCGGCGATGAGGCCCCCGATGGCTCCGGACCGCTGGAAACCGCCCGGGGCATTGAAATGGGCCACATCTTCCAGCTCGGGCGCAAGTACGCCGAAGCGCTCGAACTGAAAGTCCTTGACCAGAACGGCAAGCAGGTGGTTGTTACGATGGGTTCGTATGGCGTCGGCGTCACCCGCGCCGTCGCGGCGCTGGCCGAATCCAACCACGACGACAAGGGCCTGATCTGGCCGCGCGCCGTCGCACCGGCAGATGTCCACGTGGTGGCCGTTGGCCGCGGCGAGGAGATCTTCGCGGCCGCGGAGAAGCTGGCCCTTGAGCTGGAAGCCGCGGGCCTCGAGGTGATTTACGATGACCGCCCCAAGGTGTCCCCGGGTGTGAAGTTCGGCGACGCCGAGCTCGTCGGTGTGCCGACAATCCTCGCCGTGGGGCGTGGACTGGTGGACGGAGTCGTCGAGATCAAGGACCGCCGCAGCGGCCATGCCGAAAACGTCCCCGTTGCGAAGGCAGTCGACTATTGTGTCGACGCCGTCCGTAACAGCTAACGCGCGGCAGCGGCAGGCGTGGTGTCCGGGCTTGAATCGGTAGAGCTCAGCACGCTGATCCTGATTGTGGTCGCCGGCTTCGGCGCGGGCTGGGTCGATGCCGTGGTCGGCGGCGGGGGATTGATCCAGCTGCCGGCCATGCTGCTGGTCCCGGGCATCAGTCCGGTGCAGGCCCTGGCGACAAACAAGATGGGGTCGATTTTCGGCACCGGCACCAGTGCCGTCACGTATTACCGCCGGGTCCGGCCGGATCTTCGCACCGCCGTGCCGATGGCGGTGATCGCGATGGCCGGCAGCTTCGGCGGGGCGGTGCTCGCCGCGAACCTCCCTGCGAGCGTCTTCAAACCCATCATCGTGGCCGCGCTTGTCGCCGTCGCACTTTTTACTGCGCTGCGGCCCAACGTCGGGGAACTGACCCAGCTGCGGCACAGCGGTCACCGGCACTATGTGCTGGCGTGCCTGATCGGCGGTGTGATCGGCTTCTACGACGGCCTGATCGGGCCCGGCACCGGCTCGTTCCTGATCATCGCGCTTGTTTCGGCGATGGGGTACGCCTTCCTCGAAGCAAGTGCCAAGGCCAAAATCGTGAACATGGCCACCAACGCCGGCGCCCTGCTGTTTTTTGTCCCGCACGGGGCGGTGCTCTGGGGACTCGGACTGGTCCTGGGCCTGGCGAACATGGCCGGCGGCTACCTCGGAGCCCGGACGGCCGTTAAACAGGGGAGCAAATTCATCCGCATCGTGTTCCTGGCGGTCGTCGGAGCGCTCATCATTAAGCTCGGAACGGACATCTGGCAGGACAGCGTCAGGTAGCCCGCGCGTCCGCCCCAAGCGTCGCCCCAAGCCTCGCCGGGGACTCCCGCTGGCGTGCCCGCCGGCGTAGCATGCAGCTATGTCAGCACCTGAAGAACGCTACAGCGGTGCCCTCGAAGCTGCGGCCCGGCACACCCGCCAATGGCTGCAAAGCCAGGACACCCGGCATGTTGGACCGCGGATGACCGCGGCGGACCTGGCCGCAGATTTCGGCGGCCCGCTGCCGCTGAGGGGAACCCCGGCGGTGGAGGTAATCGACTACCTGGCAGCCAAAGCCGAACCCGGGCTGATGGCGATGCCGTCCGGACGCTTCTTCGGCTGGGTCATCGGCGGCACCTTGCCGGCCGCACTCGCCGCGGATTGGCTGGTCAGTGCGTGGGACCAAAACGCCGGGCTGCGCTTAGCCACTCCTGCGACGGCGGCCATCGAGGAAGCCGCCGGCAAATGGCTGCTCGAATTGCTGGACCTTCCCGGCGAGTCCGACGTCGGCTTTGCCACCGGCGCCACGATGGCGAACTTCACCGGGCTGGCAGCGGCCCGATGGCGCCTGCTGGCGGACGCCGGCTGGGACCTCGACGTCGACGGGCTCTCCGGCGCCCCCCGGATACAGTGCTTCGTGGGCCAGGAACGGCACGACACCATCGACCTGGGCCTCCGGTATCTCGGGCTGGGCAGGCCCACTGCCATACCTGCGGACCGGCAGGGCCGCATTGACCCGGCCGAACTGGACCGCGCGCTGGACCGCGCCAGCGACGCTGCCTCCGGGTCAGCCCGCGCCCCGCTGCTGGTCTGCCTGCAGGCGGGAAACCTGCACTCCGGCGCCTTTGATCCTTTTGCGGAGGCAATCGCGGTGGCAAAAGCGCACGGCGCCTGGGTCCATGTGGACGGGGCCTTCGGACTCTGGGCCGCCGCGGTGCCGGAACTGTCCGCCCTGACCGCCGGACTGCGGGGTGCCGATTCCTGGGGCACCGATGCGCACAAGACCCTCAACGTGCCCTACGACTGCGGGATAGCCGTGGTCCGGGATGCGCAGGCGCTTCGCTCGGCCATGGGCGTGCACACCAGCTACCTGATGCAGGACGCCGACGGCGCGGCCGACCCCTTCGAAACGGTCCCGGAGCTGTCCCGCCGGGCCCGCGGGGTGCCGGTCTGGGCGGCGCTGAAGTCGCTCGGGCGGGACGGCGTCGCCGGCCAGGTCCGGGGGCTGGTGCTGCACGCCAAGGAATTGGCGGAGCGGCTCGCCGCGCTCGACGGGATCGAAGTGCTCAACGACGTCAACTACACCCAGGTCTCGCTGGCCTTCGGCGACGACGCCACTACCCGCGCGGTGACCGCCAGGATCATCGCCGACGGCCGGGTCTGGATGTCCGGTTCGCGCTGGCGCGACCGCGACATCCTGCGCATCTCCGTCAGCAACTGGAGCACGGACGACGCCGACGTGGCAGTCGCCGTCGACGTCGTCAGGGACGCCCTGGCCGAGGTCCGCGGGCCGAACCGCTAGCTGCCTGCTTCGCCCGGCGCCGGCAGGTCGTGTGCCGCGGGGAGCTCCGGCAGCGGCTTGCCCGCCAGGGTGCTGGCCACCCAGAGCGAACGGGCGAGGTCCCCTTTGTGGCGGCGTTTGGAGGCGTAACAGAGGGCGTTGTCAACCTCGCGGGCCACGCTCCATTGCCGGGCGACGTCGGCGTCGAGGCCGGCGGCAAGGCTGAGGTCCCGGCACCGCTGCCGCAGGCCCTCTTCCGGATGCGCCCGCGGCAACTCACGGATCCGGTTCCACAGCAGGGGTGCCACCGCGAATTCCGCCTCGCCGAGCATGGGCTGGGGATCGATTGCGGCCCAGCTGCGGGCCTCCTCCTGGCCGGCTTCCCCGGCGGCTTCCCCGTGTGGCCGGGCCAGGACGTTGAGGTAGTGCAGATCGGTGTGGACCAGCACATCCCGCCCCGCGCGGCGGCCGACGGCCCCGCGGGTCTGGCAAACCTCCAGCGCCGCTTCCAGCAGCCAGCGCGGGAACGGCCGGCCCAGCCGTTCCCAGTTCTGCGGCAGCTCGTCACTCCACTGTTCGGCCCGTGCTGCCACATGGCTGAACTCCCGCCATTGCGGCCCGACGCCGGGCACCAGGCTCAGCCGGCGAACCAGGGCACCCCACACCGGGACCGCCACGTCCATGGGCTGGTCCTGGAGGGACCGGACGGCGTCCAGGCGCTCCAGCAGCAGCGCCCCCGCACCGGCATCATTGGCCAGCAGCCGGACCGCACCCTCGCCCTTCCAGAGGGCGAGGGCATGCGGTTCCGCCAGCGCATCCTCATGCGGAAAGGCGATCTTCAGGACGGCAGCTTCCCCGGCGCCGGCCCGTCCGGTGCCGGCTTCAGCGCGCACCGGGACCACAATGGCGCCGTGGCCGTTCCAGGGCAGGGCGCCGGGAGCAAGGTCAAGTTCGAGCTGCCACCGGCCCAGGCATTCCCTGATCAGCCGGGGGAGCGAGGCCAGCCAGTCGCGGCCGCCGGCGCTTCCGCCGTAGCGGCGGCTGAGGTCGGTCGGAATCGGGAGGTCTGCAGGCTGGCTCATCGGTCCAGCGTAGTGGCGGGTATCAGGCGGTGATGCCGCTGGCGCCGAGCCAGCTGCCGATCAGGAAGGTCGCGATGAGGGCCGCCGCACCGCCGATCACCACACGGAAGGCCGCCTTCGACTTCGAACCGCCGCCGATCCAGGCGCCGATGGCTCCGGTCAAGGCCAGCGCCACCAACACTGCCACGAAGGTCAGCGGGACCCGGATGTTCTCCGGCGGCAGCAGGATGGCGAGCATGGGCAGGATCGCACCGATCAGGAAGGCAGCTGCGGAGGCGAAGGCAGCGTGCCACGGGCTGACAATGTCGGTCTCGTCGATGTGGAGTTCAGCAGACAGGTGCGCGCCAAGCGCGTCGTGCGCTGTGAGTTCCTTGGCCACAGTGCGGGCGGTGTCGGCGCTGAGGCCCTTGCCCTGATAGATGGCGGCGAGTTCCTCGAGCTCCTCTTCGGGCTGTTCGGCCAGCTCGCGGCGTTCCTTTTCGATCAGCGCCTGCTGGCTGTCCTTCTGGCTGCTCACTGAGACGTATTCGCCAAGCGCCATGGAGATGGCGCCACCGACGACGCCGGCGGCACCGGCGACGAGGATGGGACCGGAGTCCGTGGTGACGCCGGCGACGCCGACCACAATCGCAGCGACGGAGACGATACCGTCGTTGGCGCCCAGCACACCGGCGCGAAGCCAGTTCAGGCGGTGCGCGATGTCGCTGTGGTGGGGCTCGTTCTTGTGCTGGGTGGGGGCCGCTTGACTGTCCATGCCTACAGCAAAGCACCGGTGCCACCGAACCACCAGTATTACAAGCCTAAGTAAGCCGCCGCTTCCCCGCCGCGCCGGCTAGGGCGCGGGGGCCAGAGCGGGAGCCGGCAGCTCCGGGAACGCGTCGTGATCTGCGGTGAGGCCGGGAAGAGCTCCGGCGTCGGTTCCCCAGCGGGCGGCGCTGCGAGCGGCGCCGACCAGGCCGGCCACCGCCCATTGGCGTGTCTGCCCCTCGCTCAAAGCCACCAGGTCGCCGTACACCGCAAGCGCCGATGCCTCCAGCACGCCGAGCCCGGCGGCGGGTGCGGCCAGGAACGCAGGTGCGCTTGTGTAGCCGGCTTCCCGCGCTGGAACGGCAACGCAGTGCATCCGGCTCAGCGCCTCCGCGCCGGCGGCGAGGGTCTCGTGCCGGGCGAGCTGCGCTGAGGCCGGGCCGGCTGCTGAACCCCCGAGCCGGGTGAGGGCCACCTGATAGCCGTATACGGTTTCCCGTTCGCTCGCCACCGCTGCTGCCAGCGCCGCCGGCAAGGTTGCGGCGGGAGTGCCTGCCGAAGGCCCAGCAGCGGACGACGGCGATGCCGGAACGCCCTGGCACGCGCCGGAGAGCTGCGGTGCTGCGGGGTCGGCGACCGCAGGGGCGGGCGCCCCGGCGGCCGCTGCAAGGGAGGAAGCCTGAAGCAGCTGGGCGGTCCCGACGGCGGCAAGCAGCCGGGCCATTCCGCCGTCGGCCACGTTGGCGTCGGCGAGCCGTTGCGAGGCACTGGCGACCAGCGCGGCGGCTAATTCTGCGGCCGACGCGGGCAGCGGAACAGCAGGAGGTGCTTCGGTGGGGGTAGCCGATTGGGCTGCAGTGCCCGCCGGGGGAGCGGTGTCGGCACCCTCCGCCCCGGGCAGCAGGAGGGCCCGGGACTGGCTTGTCAGCAAACTCACAGTCCGCGCCACAGCCGGTTGGGGGGCGCCCGCGGCTGCCCGCTCCAGTGCTGCTCCGGCGGTGCGCAGTCTCAGCGTTTCGGCCAGCGCAGCGGACCGCGCTTGTTCGGAAAACGGCGGTTCTGCGGGGTCCATGGGGTGTGCGGGGCGCCAGGCCAGCCCCAGGCTGGCGACCACGAGGGCGAGGCAGGCGAGAAGTGCGACGCGCGGAACGAGCCCCCGCCACCGCTTTTGCCTGCTGTCCTCTTTCACAACAGACCATTTTGTCATGGTTGGCATGCCGGCCGGGACCTGAAGTGCACCACGGTGCCCGGAAAATCGCTAGGCTAGTACACACAACATCATCTAGCGGGAGGCGGCCGGCATCATGACAAATGCAGAAGCCACGACTTCGACAGACCGGACCGGAACGGGTAAGGCTGACGCCGCACCCGCTCACAACTTCGAGGCCGAGCGGCTGCATGCCCTCCTGGAGCCCGAAGTCCTGGCGAACCGGCTGTACCTGGAGGACGTCTCGATTCACGTCGCCGGCGCCAACCGGGTGGTCCACGTGGTGGTGGACCTGCCACAGGACGAGACCGGCGGCGTCGGCCTGGACGTCATCGCCGAGATTTCCAAGTCCCTCTCCGACATCCTGGACAACGATCCCAGCACCGACGCACGCCCGTACGAGCTTGAGGTCTCCTCGCCCGGCGTCGGACGCCCCCTGACCGAAGAGCGGCACTGGCACCGGGCCCGCGGCCGGATGGTTAAGGTTAATGTCCTGCAGGGTGAGAACGTCACAGGCCGGGTCCGGTCAGTCGATGACGCAGGCGTCACGCTGGTCCCGGAGATCACGGTCAAAAAAGGGATGAAGCCCAAGCAGGGCGAGCCCATGAAACTTCCTTTCGACAGGATCCGCAGTGGAAAAGTCGAGATAGAGTTCAGCCACCTCGAAGAGGCCGGTCTGGAGAACGCACACAATGGACCTTCCGAGGAGGCCTAATGGATATTGACATGAGCGCACTGAGACTCCTGGAGCGTGAGCGTGAAATCCCGCTGGATCTCCTGATTCCGACAATCGAGCAGGCCCTGCTGGTGGCATACCACAAAACAGCGGGTGCCTTTGAGACGGCGCGCGCCGAGCTGGACCGCAAAAGCGGACACGTGACCATCTGGGCCACCGAGATTGACGACGACGGCGCGCCGATCGGTGAATTCGAGGACACCCCGGCGGGCTTTGGCCGCATTGCCGCCAGTACCGCACGGCAAATCATCCTGCAGCGCCTGCGCGACGCCGAAGACGACAACGTGCTGGGCCAGTTCAAGGGCCGCGAGGGCGAGCTGGTTGCCGGCACCATCCAGCAGGGCAACAACCCGCACATGATCCAGGTCAACCTGGGCACTGTGGAGGCACTCCTGCCGCCGCCGGAGCAGGTGCCGGGGGAGAAATACACCCACGGCAACCGGCTCCGCGCGTTCGTGATCGACGTGCACCGCGGTACCAAGGGCCCGTCGATCACGCTGTCCCGCTCGCACCCGGGCCTCGTTCGGAAGCTCTTCGAAATGGAAGTTCCGGAAATCGCGGACCACTCGGTGGAAATCGTCGCCTTGGCCCGCGAAGCCGGGCACCGGACCAAAATGGCCGTCAAAGCCAACATGCCCGGGATCAATGCCAAGGGTGCCTGCATCGGTGAAATGGGTTCGCGCGTTCGTGCGGTCATGAACGAACTCAACGACGAAAAGATCGACATTGTTGACTACAGTGACGACCCGGCCACGTTCATTGCCAGCGCACTGTCCCCGTCCCGGGTGAATTCCGTCACGATCACTGACGAGGCAACCCGCTCGGCGCGCGTAGTGGTGCCGGACTACCAGCTCTCCCTCGCCATCGGCAAGGAGGGCCAGAATGCCCGCCTCGCCGCCAAGCTCACCGGCTGGCGGATCGACATCGTCTCCGATGCTGCGGTCAACCGCGACAAATAGGGCTGACCCCGCGGTCACCGTCCGCCGGCGCTGGAAGTTCGGCCCGGATCGGGCCCACCGCCGGCGTTCGTGGCCCCTTCAGTTCGGGGCCCGGGCGCTGGAGGGGCTAGAATAGACATGACCGCGCCTTACGGCCGGTATCCGCGTGTCCTTGACGCGTCCGGGCTTGGTTCCGGCGAAGGTGTCCTTACGGGCCCTTGGCCATGCTGGCCCGGTCCCTGGACGGCAGATATGTACTGGCAGGAAGATTCTCGTAAGTGGCACAAGTGCAACACCTCGAGCATCAGCCGCAGCGTACCTGCATCGGATGCCGGAAGACGGGCGCCCGGTCAGAGCTTCTCCGGCTCGTCATCGATGGCAGCGGTTCATCCGCCGTCATAGTCGATGAACGCCGCCGGATGGCTGGCCGGGGTGCATGGCTGCACCCCAGCGAAAAGTGCCTGGCACTCGCGGTCAAACGTCGAGCGTTCGGACGCGCCCTCAACGGTGCTGCCGGAACAGCCGACGTTGAACGCCGGATCATGGCAGGCACGCAAGCCGTGGACACCCCGGTGGCCGCAGCAACAACCGTCCAACCTGAAAGCGGGTCAGAAAACTGATGGAAACCCGATGAGTTCCCAGCGATGAGTGCGCAACGATGACATCTTTGTTGCGCTCTGGAATGGACCTTTCAGCTGCACTCGCGGCGGAGGTCCGCAGTAAGAAGTAGACGGTTCGTGCCTGGCTCGGTGCGGACCGAGAC
The DNA here is from genome assembly GCF_040547075.1 of Arthrobacter sp. UYCu512. Lineage (NCBI taxonomy): Bacteria > Bacillati > Actinomycetota > Actinomycetes > Micrococcales > Micrococcaceae > Arthrobacter > Arthrobacter sp. UYCu512. Next base: position 78,332 of record NZ_JBEPPA010000003.1, on the reverse strand, counting down.
AGGAGAAATGTGGCCAAGGTCCGCGTACATGAGCTTGCTAAAGAGCTCGGTATTACTTCCAAAGATGCAGTAACCAAACTGCAGGAACTGGGCGAATTCGTTCGCTCGGCCTCTTCCACCATTGAGGCCCCCGTTGTGAGGAAACTCCGCAACGCGTTCCCCGACGCAGCATCGGCAGCCAAGTCCGAAGCACCCGCGTCCACACCCAAGGCGCCCGCCAGCCCCGCCGCAACCGTTCCGGCGCCTGCGCCGGGCCCGGCTGCCCCGAAGGCTGCGGACACCACAAAGACTGAAGCTCCGGCTCCGGCCGCAGCTGCTCCGGCACCCAGTGCCCCCCAGGCGGCTCCGGCCGCTGCACCGGCGGCTCCAGCGGCACCGGCTGCTCAGGCTCCGAGTGCGCCGGCTGCGCCCAGCACGGGCGCCAAGCCCGGCGCGCGTCCGGCACCCAAGGCTGAAACCCCGGCTGCTCCGGCACGCCAGGGCGGCTCGGCACCTCGCCCGGGCGGCCCCCGTCCCGGCAACAACCCCTTTGCTACCTCCCAGGGCATGCCCCGGGGCCGCGGCGGAGACAACGAACGTCCCTCGCGTCCGGGTAACAACCCGTTCGCTCCTTCCCAGGGCATGCCGCGTCCGGGCGGGAACCGCACCGAGGGCGAGCGCCCCGGCGGCCCCCGTCCCGCAGCAGGCGCTGGTGGTCCCCGTCCGGGTGCTCCCCGCACCGGCGGCGCCCCGGGTGCACGCCCGGGCGCTCCTCGTCCGGCCGGCGCAGCAGGCGCCGGACGTCCGGGCGGGGCCGGCGGAAACCGACCCACTCCGGGCATGATGCCTAACCGCACCGAACGTCCCGCACCCGCTGGCGCCGGACGTCCGGGCGGCGGAGCCCGCGGCCCGGGCCGTCCGGGCGGGGCTCCCGGCACCGGTGCTCCCGGTGCCGGTGGCGGCGCTCCGGCCGGCGGTGGCTTCGGCAAGGGTGGCCGCGGTCGCGGCGGTACGCAGGGTGCTTTCGGTAAGGGCGGTGCAGGCCGTGGCAAGCAGCGCAAGTCGAAGCGTGCCAAGCGCCAGGAACTCGAGCAGATGAGTGCTCCGTCGCTGGGTGGCGTTAGTGTGCCCCGCGGCGACGGCAACACGGTAGTCCGGCTTCGCCGTGGCTCGTCCATCACGGACTTCGCCGACAAGATCGAGGCGAACCCCGCAGCGCTGGTGACCGTCCTCTTCCACCTCGGCGAAATGGCTACGGCCACGCAGTCGCTGGATGAAGAGACCTTCGCCCTGCTGGGCGAGGAGCTTGGCTACAAGCTCCAGGTTGTGTCCCCGGAGGACGAGGAGCGCGACCTGCTCTCCGGCTTCGACATCGACTTCGATGCCGAGCTGGAAGCCGAAGGCGACGAGGAACTCGAGGCACGTCCTCCGGTTGTCACCGTGATGGGTCACGTTGACCACGGTAAGACCCGCCTGCTCGATGCCATCCGCAAGTCCGACGTTATGGCGGGCGAGCACGGCGGTATCACGCAGCACATCGGTGCCTACCAGGTCACCCACGAGCATGAGGGTACCGATCGCAAGATCACCTTCATCGATACTCCGGGCCACGAGGCGTTCACCGCCATGCGTGCCCGTGGTGCGAAGGTGACCGACATCGCGATCCTGGTTGTAGCAGCGGACGACGGCGTGATGCCGCAGACCGTTGAGGCCCTCAACCACGCCCAGGCGGCCAACGTGCCGATCGTTGTGGCCGTGAACAAGATCGACAAGGAAGGCGCCAACCCGGAAAAGGTCCGCGGCCAGCTGACCGAGTACGGGCTGGTTCCGGAAGAGTACGGTGGCGACACCATGTTCGTGGAGGTCTCTGCGCGTCAGAACCTGAATATCGACGAACTGCTCGAGGCTGTCCTGCTGACCGCAGACGCAGCCTTGGACATGCGCGCCAACCCGAACAAGGACGCCCGCGGTATTGCGATTGAGGCCAACCTGGACAAGGGCCGCGGCGCGGTTGCTACCGTCCTGGTTCAGTCCGGTACCCTGCACATCGGCGACACCATCGTGGCAGGCACGGCCCACGGCCGCGTCCGTGCGATGTTCGACGATGATGGCAGTGCACTGACCGAGGCCGGCCCGTCCCGCCCCGTGCAGGTGCTGGGTCTGTCCAACGTCCCGCGCGCCGGTGACACCTTCTTTGTGACCGCTGACGAGCGCACCGCCCGCCAGATCGCCGAGAAGCGTGAAGCTGCGGACCGCAACGCGGCCCTGGCCAAGCGCCGCAAGCGCATCAGCCTGGAAGACTTCGACCAGGCCGTCGCCGACGGCAAGATCGACACCCTCAACCTCATCCTCAAGGGTGATGTGTCAGGTGCCGTGGAAGCCCTCGAAGACGCGCTGCTCAAGATCGACGTCGGCGAGGGTGTCCAGCTGCGCGTTATCCACCGCGGTGTCGGTGCGATCACGCAGAACGACGTCAACCTGGCTACCGTCGACAGCGCCGTTATCATCGGCTTCAACGTCAAGCCCGCCGAGCGTGTTGCCGAACTGGCAGACCGCGAAGGCGTGGACATGCGCTTCTACTCCGTCATCTACGCAGCAATTGATGACATTGAGGCAGCCCTCAAGGGCATGCTCAAGCCGGAGTACGAAGAGGTTCAGCTTGGTACCGCCGAGGTCCGCGAAGTGTTCCGTTCCTCCAAGTTCGGCAACATTGCAGGCTCGATCGTTCGCTCGGGTGTTATCCGACGCAACGCCAAGGCCCGGGTCACGCGCGACGGAAAGATCATCGGCAACAACCTTGCCGTTGAGACGCTCAAGCGCTTCAAGGACGACGCCACCGAGGTCCGCACGGACTTCGAGTGTGGTATCGGTCTTGGCTCGTTCAACGACATCACCGAAGGTGACATCATCGAGACCTTCGAGATGCGCGAAAAGCCGCGCGTCTAAGATGTCTTAGCGTTACAGGTGCAGTAAAGGTGCGGGGCCGTTGGATTCTTCCGGCGGCCCCGCCCCTGCGCTGGGCGGCCAACGTCTGACGACGTCGGCCGCCCAGCTCCGGCAGCGGCGTCAGCCTTCCCAATGCTCGCAAGTTCGCATCGGGTCCCCCGGCTGCCACCTTGGATGCCACCCAAGGCGCCGGAAGAATCCAACGGGAGTCCGTCGTAGACTCGCCTTAGGCGCGTGGCAACAAACCGAACCTGTGTACTTCAGCCGCTAACGCGCCGTCGTACATCCAAATTTTTAGGAGTGGAAATGGCTGATCCCGCACGGGCTGCCAAGTTGGCGCAGCGGATTAAGGTTGTTGTTGCCGAGGCACTGGGCCGGAGGGTGAAGGATCCCAGGCTGGAAGGCGTCACTGTCACCGATGCGCGGGTGACCAACGATCTTCAGCATGCAACGATCTACTACACCGTATTCGGCGACGAGCTGGTCCAGGCCGAGGCTGCCAAGGGCCTTGAGAAGGCCAAGGGCGTGCTGCGGCAGGAAGTCGGCCGGAACGTCACTGTCCGGTTGACCCCGACGCTCGAATTCGTGGCGGACCAGATTCCGGTCAATGCTTCCAACCTGGAGGAACTGCTGCGGGCGGCAAAAAAGCGTGATGCCGAGGTGGCGGCTCTCGCCGCCAGCGCGAAGCACGCCGGCGACGCCGACCCGTACAAGAGTGATACTCCGCAGGATATCGAGCTCGACGAGGACGACTTCGACGAAGAGGAACTTGACCTCATCGCCGAAGGCGACGTCGACGAGGACAGCGGTAAGTAGTTCAGCAACAATGCAGCGCTGCAGAAGAATGGCCGGCCCCGGTTGGGGCCGGCCATCCTTTTGAGCTTTTGCCATGGCCGGGAGGACTTTGGACTCTAGGCCCGCTGCCGGCGGTGGAGTCCGATGGAACCATGACTGCGGGGACTGAAGAAAGAGGTGGGCCGTGGGTTCCAGCCTGATCCCGTGTCCCCACTGCGGGAAGACCAACAGGATTCCGGCATCGGCCGCCGGGCACCCGCGCTGCGGAAATTGCCGCAAGGACCTGCCCTGGATTGTCGCCGCAGGGGACGCGGACTTCGCGCTCATCGCCGAGCAGTCCTCGACGCCGGCCCTCATCGACTTCTGGGCAGCATGGTGCGGACCGTGCCGTATGGTCAGCCCCGTGCTGGACAAGCTGGCCCAGGAACGGGCCGGCGGGGTCAAACTCGTTAAGGTTGACGTCGACTCGGCGCCGGCACTCTCGCGGCGCTTCGAGATCCAGTCGATCCCCACCATGCTGCTGATCAGGGACGGGAAAGTAGTGGCCCGCCAGACCGGGGCGCCGCCCGCAGCAGCCCTGCGCCAATGGCTCGACAACGCGATGGCGGCGGGCAACCCCTAGCCGAAGGCGGTACCTGCCAGTGCCCGTTCAGTGATGTGCGTTCAGTGATGCCCGTTCGGTGGCGCCGGCTCGGTGGCGCCCCTTCAACGGCGCCGGCCGCGGGCTCCCAGGCCACCCAGGAGGGGCGAGCCCATGCCCAGGAGGAAGCCGACGTCGTACCAGTTACCGGCGCGAGCCGTGTTGTAGAAGGGGAATTCGCTCCACTGCCCAAAGACATGGACGATCAGCACTACCCATGCCGTGACCCCGTTCCAAATACCCCATAGCAGGTCCTGCCACCACATGTTTACTCCTTGACCGAACCGTCATCCGGGACCGCACGTCCCGGACCGCACTTCCCGGGACCGGCGCGAAATGCCCGCGTTGCGTTCAGGCTAGGCGCTGCGGCACAGCCGCGGTAGGGCACAGCGACCCTACAACCTACGGTGCCGGCAACCGAATGTCAGCTGGCCCGGGTCGGGAGCCGGTTGAGGCCTTCCACCAGCTCGGCCTGGCTGCTGCAGAGCGCAATCCGGATCCAACCCTCGCCGATCGAACCGAACGCGGTGCCGGGGGCGAAGGCCACACCGGAATCGGCCAGGAAGCGCCGGACCCAGCCCCGGACATCGCCACCACTTACATGGGACACATCGGCCCAAAGGTAGAACGCGCCTTGCGCCGTGAGGAACGGAATGCCCTTGGACTCCAACACCGTGCCGGCAGCATCCCGGTTGGCCCGGTAGTGCGCACGGGCGTGGCTTACGTACTCCTGCGGGCCGGTGAGCGCCGCCAGGGCGGCGTACTGCGAGGGAGCGGCCACGCAGGAAACAATCGCCTCCATCACGTTGTTCATTTTCTGTTCCAGGCCCGGCGGGCAGATCAACGCTCCGATCCGGAGCCCGGTCAGGCCATAGGTCTTGGAGAGCGTGAGCGAAGTGAACACACGGGCTTGCCCGGGGACGTCGCTGTCGAACCGGGCAGGGCTCACATGCGGGACGTCATAGGTGAACGCTTCGTAGCATTCGTCGGAGATGATCCAGAGATCATGCCGGACGGCCAACGCCACCAGGTCCCGGGTGAGCTCTTCGCCCAGGACGGCGCCCAGCGGGTTGGAGGGTGAATTGAGGATCAGCACCTTGGTCCGCGGTGTAATAAGCTCCTCGATGTCCGCGATCCGGGGCTGGAAGTCGTGGCCGGGATACAGCGGGTAATGCACCGGGACGGCGTGCAGCAGGCTGGCCGTCATCGCGAAGGTTGGGTAGCCGGGATTGGGGATCAGGATTTCATCGCCCGGCGAGAGCAGCAGGCTCATCGCGAAGTGCAGGCCTTGCTGGGCGCCGTCGACGACGTACACGCGCTCCGCTCCGAGCGGTGTCGCGTTGTGCTCCCGGAACCGGGCAGCGAACGCCTCACGCAGGGCCGGGATGCCGGCGTTGGGCGTGTAGTTGGTTTCGTCGCGGTCCAGGCAGGCCATCCCGGCCTCAAGGATATGGCGGGGGACGGCAAAACCAGGTTCGCCGATGCTCAGCACAATGGCGCCGGGAGTCGCCCAGGCGGCTTCGGTGATTTCGCGGATCTGGTTAATGGGGACGTCGCGGACGTGGGCGGCTAGCTCGGGCATGTCTGCCATCCTAGCCGCCGCAGCTTCCTGCGCCGGTGGCAGCGCCAGCGCAGATATACTGGGAAGCGTGCTTTCTGGACTGGTAATAGTGGACAAACCGCAAGGCTGGACCAGCCACGATGTGGTTGGCCGGATGCGGCGGCTCGCCGGTACCCGAAAGGTGGGCCACGCCGGGACCCTGGATCCCATGGCCACGGGTGTCCTGGTGGTCGGCATCAACAAGGCGACCCGGCTGCTCACGTACATCGTGGGCACGTCGAAGACCTATACGGCGACCATCCGCCTCGGTGAATCCACCCTCACCGATGACGCCGAGGGCGAAGTGACGGCCACCCGCAGTGCCGCCGCGGTGACCGAGGAAGCAGTACGGGCCGGCATCGCCGCATTAACCGGTGAGATCAATCAGGTTCCCAGCAGCGTCAGCGCCATCAAAGTCAACGGCGAGCGTGCGTATGCACGGGTCCGCTCCGGCGAAGAGGTCAACCTGGCCGCCCGGCCGGTCACCATCCACCGCTTCGAGGTCCACGGGATCCGTCGGGTTCGCACGGGGGAGTCAGCGGTGGAGTCAGACGGCGAGGCGCTGGACGTTGACGTGACTGTGGAATGCTCATCAGGCACTTATATCCGGGCGCTGGCCCGTGACCTTGGGGAGGCTCTTAAGGTCGGCGGGCACCTGACGGCGCTGCGCCGGACCCAGGTGGGCCCCTACACGCTGGACCAGGCACGCACCCTCGAACAGCTTGCCGAGCAGTTGGACGTGCTCGAAATGTCCCAGGCCGCGCGGGCCCTGATGCCCAACCGAGAGCTCAGCGACGAGGAAACCACCGAGCTATCCTTCGGTCGCCGCATCGCCTCAGGTGTGAGGGCCGGCACGTCCGAGGCGGCCACACCGGAGAACCCTGCCGCGGCGTTCGGCCCGGACGGCACTCTCGTGGCCCTGCTGGCGGACAAGGGAAGCTACGCCAAGCCGGTGCTGGTCTTTGCACCGGACAATGAAAAGCATCCGCCGAAGCAGCCTTCGCCGGTCCAGCAGGACGGGCAATAGTGGACGCGTTTTTCTACATCATTTTGGTGGTTGGGCTGGTCTCCAGCGTCATCTGCCTGATCGCCGGCATCCTCAAAAAGGCGCCGAACGATACGACGATCCTCTCGGTGGCCGCCGTCGAACTGTCCTTGGTGGTCTATCTGGTCGGGTCGATAATCCGGGTCGCGGGCGGGGAACAGATCGCGGGGGAGCCCTGGGAATTTTGGGGCTATTTGTTGACAGCGCTCCTGCTGCCGGTCGGCGCCGTCTACTGGGCCATCCTGGAACGGACCCGCTGGAGCAACTTTGTGCTGGCCGCCGTCGGAGTCACGGCCCTGGTGATGGCGGCCCGTATGAATCAGATTTGGTACTGACGTGGAAGAGGCAAATAACGTGACGGCGAAACGATCGCAGCAGGACATCGGAACGACGCCGGACCCCTCGGCGTCCGGCAGCGCACGGGATACCCGCAATACCGGGCCCGGCCGGCTGCTGATCGCTGTCTACGCGGTGTTTGCCATTTCGGCGACGGCCCGGGCGGGATACCAGATCCTCACCAAGTTTTCCGAAGCTCCGCTGGCCTACCTGCTGTCCGCATTCGCCGCAGTCGTTTATCTCGTAGCAACCGTGTCACTCGCAAAAGCCGGCCGCACCTGGTTCAAGGTTTCCGTGGCGGCGGTGCTCGTGGAACTGTTGGGTGTGATTGTGGTCGGGGCCCTCAGCGTGTTCGACTCGGTCAATTTCCCGCATGAGACCGTCTGGTCGCTGTTTGGCCGCGGCTATGCGTTTATCCCGTTGTTGTTGCCGATCCTTGGCCTGATCTGGCTGTACCGCCGCCGTCCGGCGCCGAAGCCGGCCCGAGCGTCCTAGCTGGGCATTCCGGGGCCGGGGTCCTGGCCCACCAGCCGGCTGCACAGGGCCGGCCACGCGGCGCCGAAGCCAGGATGCAATTCCTTCTCGCCGACGCGCTCGAGCGGCACCCACTGCAGCTCCAGGCTTTCGGGATCACTAATCACCGGTTCGAACGCTTCCACAACTTCGACGGCGACTGTCGTGTAGCTCCAATAGCCGACGTCGAACACCGAAGTGAACAGCACCCGCACGTTTTGCGGCGGAACGGCGGCTTCCTCTTGGGCCTCCCGCAGTGCGCCTTGGACTGCTTCTTCGCCCTGGTGCAAGGCCCCGCCGGGGAGGCCCCAGGTGCCGCCCTTGTCGCTCCACAAAGCGCGGTGCTGGAGCAGGACGCCCTTGCCGGGGTCGTGGACCAGCAGCCCGGCCGAGCCAAATAGCCCCCAGAACCGTCCGCTGTCGCCTTCAACCCACGCGTCACCCGGATCGCGTGGCCCGAGGGGCCGGCGCAGTTCGAAGGGGAGCTCAGTGGAGTGTGCTTCGCCGGGCCGCCCGGTTTTGGGGCTGGCCGGGCTCGATGTCGGGGCGACAGGGCTGTCCATGCCCTCAGTTTCCCACGGACCGTGCCCGTACCCGCCGAAGTGTGACCCCGCGGGAAGACAGATCAGGCAGGCTGCACGCCGGGGGGCACGGCGGGATGACAGATCAGACGGGCTGCACGCCGGGGGACGGCGGGATCCATCGGTCAGCAGCGGTCGGTTTCCAATCTTCGTCGCGACAGCTTGCCGTTGACGGCCAAACGGCACCAGTGAACGGGCCGCCCAACCCTCTGAAGCAACCAGACGCCGGGCCTGTTGCCTCCCACGAGGGTTCGCCGACGGAAACTCCGGGCCCAACACTTCAGTTATCCACATAGGGGGACCAACGAGCGCCACCAGAGCTGGAATCGGGAATCATTGGAGGTAGGCCCCCGGGCGGCCGGAGCAGCGGATCGCTCACTGGGACCTGGTGACTACAGCTTCTCCACACTCGAATTTTCTTTAGGAGATCCACAAAAGTCGCGGCCCAGAATGTCACAGCATCGAGGAAGAATTTGGCTATGAAAGCCAGTGAAGATTTCATTCCGCTACAGGCCACACGGCCTGGCTCCGGAATACTCCTGGGAATTCCCCGGCTGCCGGCTGGACCACACGCAGCCGATGACGTGGACTGTGCTCTGGATGGGGCGCTTGCACTGCTGCGTTCTTCAAACGGGACGGCACTGTCTGTTGCAGCGATGTTCGGAGTGACAGAAGCCTCGGACTTTGCCGGTCGGGTCGAGGAATTATCCCGCATGGTCGACTATCTGCAACTTGTGGCCGCAGCGGCGGTTGACCGGACCCGAAACCAGGCGGCGGCAGCCAGCAACGCGGCTGCGAAGTTTGGTTCCGGTGCCCCTGCCAGCTGGTTGACCGGCTGGCACGCCGACGCGACTACGACCACGACCACGACCACGACTGTGACGGTGCCGGCGGCCAGGGTCGCCGGGCCCGATTCCGGTTGGAACGTGCAGCTTGGCGCGGGCCGTGAACAGGGCTGCGTCGATGACGGGTACCGGAACACCACCGAGTTCCTGCGGGCCAGGCTTCGGATCACCGCGGCGGAGGCGCGGCGCCGGCTTGCCCTGGCATCGGATGTTCTGCCGCGTACCGGCTTGTCAGGGCAGCCCCTGCCCGCCGCGTGGGAGGAACTCGCGGCTGTCCTCACAGCCGGGGACATCGCCTCGCGGGCGGCGACCCTGGTTAGCCTGTCCCTCCACCGGGTCGGGCACGTGGCCGCGCCCGGTGACGTTGTCCGGATGGAGCATGCCCTGACCCGCACGGCTGTGGAGAACGACCAGGATTTCCTGACCCGGATCGCGAAGCGCTGGACGGACGCCCTGGACCAGGACGGTGCCGAACCCAGCGAGCAGGAACTGCGCCAGCGCCAAGGCGCGTTCATCCGCCGGTCCCACCGTGGACTGCAGCACCTGGAAATCTTCGCCACCGCCGACCAATTCGAGCACCTGCTCACGGTCATGAACACAGCCACCAACCCACGGACATGCTCTGCCACCAACCGCACCGACCCCACCGCCGGCACGGCCGAAAGTGCCGGTCCCGACGCCCGGGCCGACGCCCGGGCCGACGCCGGCGCCAATGCCGGCGCCAATGCCGACGCCCGCGGTGCCGTGGACCACCCGGCTGCTGGGGAGGCGGCCGCTGCCGGGCGGCTGGATCAGCGCACCCGTCCGCAACGGCTGCTCGATGGCCTGGTCGGCGCCTGTAAGGTGGCCCTCGCGGCCGGAGAACTGCCCGCTTCCGGTGGACTGCGCCCGCAGGTTATGGTCACCATCGACTACCGGGACCTCCTCGAACGGCTCGGCGGCGCCAACCCGCAGTCACACGGGCCGGGATCCGGCGCGGGAACCCTGATGTTCACCGGCCCGGTCACGGCCGAGACCGCGCGCAAGATCGCCTGCGATGGCGACATCACTCCAATCGTGCTCGGCGGCAACGGCCGCATCCTGGACATCGGCCGGGCGTCACGGGTCTTCCCGCCCCACATCCGCAAAGCCCTCACCGCACGGGACCAGGGCTGCGCGTTCCCCCAGTGCACCATCCCCGCGCCGTGGTGCGAGGCCCACCACATCGAGTACTGGTCCCGCGGCGGAACGACCGGAACGGAGCAAGGCGCTTTGCTCTGCTCACACCACCACCACGTCATCCACAAGGAAGAATGGACCATTCAGGTCCGCGCCGGCATCCCGTGGTTCATCCCCCCGGCGCACCTGGACCCACGCCAGGTGCCACGACGGAACAGCTATTTTCGCCTTGAGTAAACCCAAGGGACAGTGCGCGCTCTGCGGGCAAATCAGGGATTATCTGAACTGCGCAAAGACCTGTGCCGGTTCGGGACGAATATCCGGGCCCTCGGTGAAGCCGAGGCCTTCACAAAAAGCACGCTTTCCGGAACGCCGGATCCACCAGGATGTCCTGGACGGAGCAGATGGTCGCGGCGCCGGAGGCCGCGCTGGCCAGTCCCACCAGCACCAGCGACAGAGCCAGCGCCAGCACCACGGAGTCGGGTTACGGGCTTCCGGCAAGGACTGCGACGCTGGCATCGGAACAGTGCCGCACGCAGCCGTCCCCCGGCCACGGGCGGGAGGTGCTAGCGTAGCGCCGATGCGTAACAGGCGCCCGGGCCCTTGCGTTGGCCACGTCCAGGGGATAGACCATGAACATATCCGTGAACATCCGAAAGTGCACGGCGGACGATCTTCCCGCCCTGTGCCTGCACGAGCCCCCGGGTGCAAAAATCGCCGAGGGCTTCCTGGTGCGCCAGACGGCGGGGGAGCTCCTCTATGCCACGGCGTGGACCGGGGGCACCCCGCACGGCGGGGCGGTGCTGGATTTCCGTGCCGGGCCAGTCCCCGAACTCAAGCATCTCTTTGTGTATCCCGGCAACAGGGGAGCAGGGATCGGCAGTGCGCTGTGCCGCTGGCTGGAAGAGCAAGCCAGGCTGGCCGGACACAGTGCGATCGTCCTCGGCGTCGAACCTGGCAACACTGCGGGACGGAAGCTCTACAAAGGCCTTGGCTACCGGCCCACCGGTGCCACGGAAACATACTCCTATGAATTTACCGACCCTGACGGCAACCGGAGCGTTGCCACGGAAACTGCTGCGCTCCACCATAAACAGCTCGGACCGCCTTGGGCCATCGAGCCTCCCGCCGGCCGTGGACCAACCCCGCCGGCGCCCTCCCGCGTCCTCTTCTATGGAGTGACCGGCAGCGGGAAGTCGACCGCCGCCCGCGCCTACGCCCAGTCCAGGGGGTTGCCCGGGTTTTCGGCAGATGACGACATCGGCTGGCTGCCCGGCTGGCAGCAGCGCACCGTCGAGGAGCAGCGTGGTATCGCAGCCTCGCTTGCAGCCCAGGACCGCTGGGTGCTGGACAGCGCCTATGGTGCCTGGCGGGACGTTGTGCTGCCGCGCGCGGAGCTCATTGTCTGCCTCGACTATCCACGCTGGCTTTCGCTGGCCCGGCTGGTTCGCCGCACGCTGCGGCGGGCGTTGACCCGGGAGCCTGTCTGCAACGGCAATGAGGAAACTATTGCCCGGCTCTTCACCCAGGGCTCGATCCTCCGGTGGCATTTCCGGTCCTTCACTCGGAAGCGGCAGGTGATGCGGGGGCTGGAAGCGGACCCCCGGATGCCGGCTATAGTCATGTTCCGCCGTCCCCGGGAACTCGACGCTTGGCTGGCGCAGCTGACCGGGACCTCTGACCGGGCAGAAAGCCCCTGAACAGACACCCGCGGCTACGCTGGAGGCATGGCTGGACTCAAGGCTCCACAAGCGTTGCGGAAGGCAGAACGTAAGTCCCTCCTGAGGGCCGTGAAGGCATTCCATACCTTTGCCTGGTTCACGATCGAAGCCTGCATGGTATCCGTCCTGTACGCCGGTGTCCGCGGCCGCACGGACCGGCGGGCGGGCCTCGCCGCCGCAGTTCTGGCTGCCGAGACGCTGGTTTTCCGCGAACCGCTTCCACTGCCCGCTTACCGCAGTGGCCAAGGACCTGGGGGATGAGGCAGGCTCGGTCACCCGACATCTACCTGCCGGGAATGGTTCGCGAGGAACCTTCCGGTCATCCACGTTCCACTGATCCTCGCCGCCGTGCTGCTGCACTGGCGGAACTGCCGGACAGCCGGTAGCTCAACCGGGCAGTTCAGCCGGGTAGCTCAACCGGGCAGTTCAGCCGGGCGGCTCAGTCCCCGCACGGTGGCCGGCGCAGTCGAGGCCGCCAGCGCAGCGGGTTGCCGTTGAGGTCGACGGGGAAGTGCTCGATCACCTTGTTGGCCGCAGTGTTAATGATGATCACGGAGTCCGCCGGCCAGGACGGATCGGGAACCACGGTGTAGGGAACATCCGTAATCCTGCTGGGCTGCCCGGCGTCGTTGATCTCCCGGCTGATCGCAAGCTCGAGCCTGGCAGCGCCCTCGTAGCCTTGTGCGTTCTTGTGCATGCCGGCCAGCAGCATGGGCACCGCGGCCTCCACCGCGGCCTCCACCGTGGCCTGCACCGCGGCCTCCACCGTGGCCTGCACCGTCTGCCGGTCCGTGCCGAGCATGCCGGCAATCTGGACTACCGGGATCTGCCTCAGGAGACCGTGGAGCTCTGACCCGGGGTCTCCTTCAGCCACACCTGGGTGCGGGCCTCGGTGGAAACCGCACCCGCGCAGACACCCGCCGGACTGTTGCCTGTGCCTCGTGGTGCTGGCGTGCCGAACGCGGCGGAGCGTCGCCGCGGACCCGCAGTGCCGTCGGAAGCAGCCGACGTTTGCAGGTAATCTAGGAGAGTTCCGGAGCCGGCAGGTTTATCCGGAGGAGCAAATGGCAGGAAGCAAAAAGGCGAGGTTGATGGTCCACATCTGGAACGATCCGTCCGAAGTCCCGGCGGACTTTGGTCCTTCCGTCGTTACGTTCGGCAATTTCGACGGGGTACACCGCGGCCACCAACAAGTGCTCTCACAGCTCATCCGGGTTGCCCGTCTCAACCACGCACGCGCCGTCGCCATCACCTTCGACCCGCATCCGGCGCAGGTCCACCGTCCCGAATCCGCCCCGGAACTGATCATGGGTCTGGAAGACAAGCTTGCCGCCCTCAGCGAACTGGGCCTCGACGCCGTTCTGGTCATGAAGTACTCCCTCGAGCTGGCCAGCCTCACCCCCGAAGAATTCGTCGCCACAGTCCTGGTCGGCAGCCTCAGGGCGAGCCACGTGGTGATCGGCCACGATGCACGGTTCGGCCGGAACAACTCCGGGGACCTGGAGACCATGCAGGACCTCGGCCGGAAGCTCGGCTTCGAGGTGCTGGTTATCAGCGAGTTCGGCTCGGAAGGCTTTCCGCTCCACGGCGACGCACCCGGTGCGGGACAAGACCGCACCGCCCACGACGGCACCGACCGCCGCTGCTCCTCCACCTGGGTGCGCGAGGCACTGCGGGAGGGCGACGTCGCCACTGCGGCCGCCGTACTCGGACGACCGCACCGGATGCGCGGCGAGGTGGTCCACGGCGCCGCTCGCGGCCGTGACCTCGGCTTCCCGACCGCAAATCTGGCCGCTGACGCGAGCGGTTACGTCCCGGCTGATGGCATCTACGCCGGGTGGCTTGTGGACCAGGCCGGCACGCGCTGGCCTGCCGCCATCTCCGTCGGGTCCAACCCCACCTTCGACGGCGTCAGCCGTCAGGTTGAGGCGCACGTGATCGACCGGCCGAAAGAGGCCGTGGAAGACTTCGATCTGTACGGCCAGACAGTAGTTGTGGAATTCGTCGCCCGGCTGCGGGGCATGGTGACGTACCGTGGCCCTGAAGCACTGGTGGACCAGATGCGGCTGGACGTTGTCCAAGCGCACAATATTCTATTTGTGCCCTAACCCGACCATCCGCTGCGCCGGGCCGCCGGAGAGGTGAATCCGTCGGCCGGATGCCCGGCCCGGCCGGTGCCAGGTTTCCCCGGGCCGCCGGACGGGAAAACGAAGAAGAGCCCGTGGGCAAGGAAGGCACAAAACGTGACGATTGAGAAAAATACCAGGGAACTGGACAAGGATATTGTCCGCGACTTCAGCTCCCGAATGAGCTACGCCTCCTACTTGCAGCTCCCGACGCTGCTGAGCGCCCAGAACCCGGTCAGCACACCGGAGCACCATGATGAGTTGCTGTTCATCATCCAGCACCAGACCACAGAACTGTGGCTCAAGCTGGTCCTGCACGAGCTCCGCAGCGCCGCCGCCTGGCTCCGCTCCGACGACCTCGGCTCGGCGCTGAAGGCGATTGCCCGGGTCAAGCACATCCAGAAGACCCTGACCGAGCAGTGGTCCGTGCTGGCCACCCTCACGCCCACGGAGTATTCGCAGTTCCGCGGCTTCCTGGGTAACTCCTCGGGATTTCAGTCCAGCCAGTACCGCGCCGTCGAATTCCTGCTGGGCAACAAGAACCGCAAGATGCTCCCGGTGTTCGAATCCGACCCCGAAGCCCACGCGATGCTGCTGGAGATCCTCGAATCGCCGAGCATCTATGACGATTTCCTCGCCTACCTCAAGCGGCAGGGCTTCGACGTCCCCGCCGCGCTGCTGGAGCGGGACGTCACCAAGGCGCACGAGTTCTGCGCCGAGCTGGTCCCCGTCTTTAAGTACATCTACGAGAACGCCGCGGACAACTGGGGCGCCTACGAGGCCTGTGAGGAACTCGTGGACCTTGAGGACAACTTCCAGCTGTGGCGCTTCCGGCATCTGCGAACGGTCCAGCGCACCATCGGCATGAAGTCCGGCACCGGCGGCTCCAGCGGTGCTGCCTTCCTGCAGAAGGCGCTGGAACTGACGTTCTTCCCCGAGCTCTTCGCCGTCCGGACGGAGATCGGCCAGTGAGCGCACTGACTCCGGCGGCGGCAGCGGCGCAGAACCGAGATGCCTTGTTGCAGCGCGCCCGGGAACTGGACGCCGCCGATCCGCTGGCTGCCTGCCGCGACCACTTCATCGGTGCCGACACGGACCTTGCCTACCTGGACGGCAACTCCCTGGGCCGGCCGCTCAAGCGCACCGTCACGGACATCAGCAGCTTCATCCAGGACAGCTGGGGCGGGCGTCTGATCCGCGGCTGGGACGAGCACTGGCTGGAGCTCCCGCAGGCCATCGGCGACCAGCTCGGCCGGGCAGTCCTCGGCGCGGCCGCCGGGCAGACCATCATCGCCGATTCCACCACTGTGGTGCTCTACAAGCTGATCCGGGCCGCAGTGGCCGCGATCGCCGACCCGGCCCGGACCGAAATAGTGCTGGATACGGAGAACTTCCCCACTGACCGCTACCTTGTCGAGGGCATCGCCCGCGAAGAAGGGCTGACGCTGCGCTGGATCCACACCGATCCTTCCGCCGGGGTAACTGTCGAGCAGGTGCGGGCGGCAACGGGGCCGGCCACCGCCGTTGTGGTCCTGAGCCAGATTGCCTACCGCTCCGGGTTCCTTGCCGATCTGCCCGGGATCACCGCTGCCGTTCACGCCGCGGGTGCGCTGGTGGTCTGGGACCTTTGCCATTCCGCCGGTTCGGTTGAGATTGCCCTGGACGCCGCCGAGGTCGACTTCGCCGCCGGCTGCACCTACAAATACCTCAACGGGGGGCCCGGCTCGCCGGCGTTCGCCTATGTTAATGCCCGGCACCTGCCGGGTTTGCAGCAGCCGATCTGGGGCTGGATGGGCCGGAAAGACGCATTCGAGATGGGGCCCGGGTATGAAGCGGCAGACGGCATCCGCGGGTTCCTCAGCGGCACCCCGGCGGTCTTCGGGATGCTTGCCATGCGTGGCACCCTGGACTTGCTCGAGGAGGTCGGCATGGCCGCGGTTCGGGAGAAATCACGCCTGCTGACCGCGTTCGCCGTCGAGCTCCACGATGCCTGGCTCGCCCCGGCCGGCGTGGAACTCGCGACGCCGCGGGAGCCGGAGCTGCGCGGCAGCCACATCACGGTGGACCACCCGGCGTTCCGGGAGATGACCGCCGCACTGTGGGCGGCCGACGTCATCCCGGATTTCCGGGCACCGCAGGGCCTGCGGATCGGGCTGTCCCCGCTGAGTACGTCCTTTACCGAGGTGCACCGCGGGGTGGCTGCGATCCGCGAACGGCTGGACGCGGGCCATTCCGGGCAGCCACTGGAGGGGTCGTTTCGACAAGATTAGCGGCGTGCCGGTAAACTAAGCGTTGGATCCGGCTGCAGTCCGTGGCGGCTGGGTCCTGTTGTGTACGGGACAGCTGGCATCAAAGCAGAAGAACCGGCACGGCACCCCCCGGCGGTGAGTTACTGATTCGGGCCTCACGGCACATATCTAGGAGTTATTGTGGCACTTGAAGCCGCTGTAAAGCAGTCCATCATCAAGGATTTCGCAACGTCCGAGGGCGACACCGGTTCGCCGGAGGTCCAGGTTGCAGTCCTGACTCAGCGGATCAAGGATCTCACTGAGCACATGAAGGTGCACAAGCACGATTACCACACCCAGCGCGGTCTGCTGGCCATGGTTGGTCGTCGCAAGCGTATGCTCACCTACCTCAAAAACACTGACATCACCCGCTACCGTGCGCTCATTGGGCGTCTCGGCCTGCGCCGCTAGTCAGCTTTAAGGGGCGGCCCCTTCCGTGACGGAATGGGCCGCCTTTTTCACACACAACTCAACAGGAGGATCAACCGCATCACGCATTCGCGGTCTTCGGTAGTGATCTCCGGGAACGGCTTCCAGGATATGAAGCCCGGCCCGTGGGTCTCGATCGATGACCGGGTGTAGTGCAGGCCGGCAGATGCCGGGCTGGGTTGATGCGGCTGGACTCCGTGAACCATGAAACGGAGGTGACTCTCTATGGAGGGTCCCGAAATCCAGTTCTCAGAAGCAGTCATTGACAATGGCCGCTTCGGCAAGCGTGTAATCCGCTTTGAAACCGGCCGACTTGCCAAGCAGGCAGCCGGCGCAGCGATGGTCTACCTCGACGAAGAAACCGCGCTGCTGTCCGCCACCACTGCCGGCAAGCACCCGCGTGAAGGTTTCGACTTCTTCCCGCTGACCGTCGACGTCGAAGAGCGTATGTACGCCGCCGGCCGCATCCCGGGCTCGTTCTTCCGCCGCGAAGGCCGCCCGTCCACTGAAGCGATCCTCGCTTGCCGCCTGATGGACCGCCCGCTGCGTCCCGCCTTCGTCAAGGGCCTGCGCAACGAGGTCCAGATCGTGGTCACCGTGCTGTCCATCAACCCGGACGAGCTCTACGACGTCGTAGCGATCAACGCTTCGTCGATGTCCACCCAGCTCTCCGGCCTGCCGTTCTCCGGCCCGATCGGCGGCGTCCGCGTTGCCCTGATCGCCGACGAACACGGTTCGCAGTGGGTCGCCTTCCCGAAGCACTCCCAGCTCGAGAACGCCGTCTTCAACATGGTCGTTGCCGGCCGCGTCAAGGGCGACGACGTCGCCATCATGATGGTTGAAGCCGAAGCCACGGACAACTCCTGGAACCTCATCAAGGAACAGGGCGCCGCCGCCCCGACCGAAGAGGTCGTTTCGGAGGGCCTGGAGGCCGCCAAGCCGTTCATCAAGGCCCTTTGCGACGCCCAGTCCGACCTGGCAGCACGCGCCGCCAAGCCGACCGTCGAGTTCCCGGTCTTCCTGGACTACCAGGACGACGTCTACGCCGCCGTGGAGTCAGCTGCCGCCGAGAAGCTGGCCGCTGTTTTCCAGATCGCCGACAAGCAGGAACGCGACACCGCTTCCGACGAGCTCAAGAACGAGGTCACCTCATCCCTGGCCGGCCAGTTCGAAGGCCGCGAAAAGGAGCTGTCCGCAGCCTTCCGCTCCGTCACCAAGCACGTTGTGCGCCAGCGTATCCTCACGGACCAGATCCGCATCGACGGCCGTGGCCTGACGGACATCCGCCAGCTCACCGCCGAGGTTGAGGTTCTTCCCCGCGTCCACGGCTCGGCCATCTTCGAGCGCGGTGAAACCCAGATCATGGGCGTCACCACGCTGAACATGCTCAAGATGGAACAGCAGATCGACTCGCTTTCGCCCGTAACGCGCAAGCGCTACATGCACAACTACAACTTCCCGCCGTACTCCACCGGCGAGACCGGCCGGGTCGGTTCCCCGAAGCGCCGCGAAATCGGCCACGGCGCCCTCGCAGAGCGCGCCATTATGCCGGTGCTGCCGTCCCGCGAGGAATTCCCCTACGCCATCCGCCAGGTCTCTGAAGCCCTCAGCTCCAACGGTTCGACGTCGATGGGTTCCGTCTGCGCCTCGACGCTGTCCCTGCTCAACGCAGGCGTGCCGCTGAAGGCTGCTGTTGCCGGTATCGCCATGGGCCTGGTTTCCGACCAGGTTGACGGCCAGACCCGCTACGCCGCCCTTACCGACATCCTCGGCGCCGAAGATGCCTTCGGTGACATGGACTTCAAGGTTGCCGGTACTTCCGAGTTCGTTACGGCCATCCAGCTGGACACCAAGCTCGACGGCATCCCGGCCTCGGTGCTGGCCGCCGCCCTGAAGCAGGCCCGCGAAGCCCGCCTGCACATCCTGGACGTGCTGAACTCCGCAATCGACACCCCGGATGAGCTCTCCGAGTTCGCGCCGCGCGTCATCGCGGTCAAGATCCCGGTAGACAAGATCGGCGAGGTCATCGGCCCGAAGGGCAAGATGATCAACCAGATCCAGGAAGACACCGGCGCCGACATCTCGATCGAGGACGACGGAACTGTCTACATTGGCGCCACGAACGGCCCGTCTGCCGACGCAGCACGGTCCGCGATCAATGCCATTGCCAACCCGCAGATCCCGGAAATCGGCGAGCGCTACCTGGGCACGGTCGTCAAGACCACCACCTTCGGTGCTTTCGTTTCCCTGACCCCGGGCAAGGACGGTCTGCTGCACATCTCCGAGCTGCGCAAGATCGCCGGCGGCAAGCGCGTGGACAACGTTGATGACGTCGTCTCCGTCGGCCAGAAGATCCAGGTGGAAATCACCAAGATCGACGACCGTGGAAAGCTTTCGCTCTCGCCCGTTGTGGCTGACGAGGCCGGTGCCGGAAACGCTGACGACGCTGAGGTCTCCCTCGAGGCCGCAGAGTAGTCTTTCCAGACCCAAGTGGCGGGGCCGGTGGATTATCCACCGGCCCCGCTGCCGTTAACGGCGGCGTAGAACATCGCCGTCGCCGCCGTACCGTCCGGGCGATTTCCCGCTGGTACGATGGCAGGCAGATTTGGGATGTTTTTACTGAAAGGCTTTGATGACTGTCGTACCCCTGCCGCTTGAGCAGAACCAGCATGCTGACAGCCTGATCCACGGAGCCGACGGCGGATCCGAAGTGCGGCGGTCGGTCCTTCCCGGCGGTGTCCGTGTGCTGACCGAGGCGATGCCCGGACAGCGTTCTGCCACCATCGGATTCTGGGTTGGCGTGGGATCCCGCGACGAGGCGCCCGGGCAGCACGGCTCCACCCATTTCCTCGAACACCTCCTTTTCAAGGGCACCCAGCGGCGCACCGCCCTGGAGATCGCCTCGGCCTTCGATGAGGTCGGCGGGGAGTCCAACGCAGCCACGGCCAAGGAAAGCACCTGCTATTTTGCCCGCGTGCTGGACACCGACCTGCCGATGGCGATCGACGTCATCGCGGACATGATCACCGGTGCCGTGCTGGACCCGCAGGAGATGGAGCAGGAACGCGACGTTATCCTCGAAGAAATCGCGATGGACAGCGACGACCCGACCGACGTCGCCCACGAACACTTTGTCGCGGCCGTGCTGGGTACCCACGCGTTGGGCCGCCCAATCGGCGGTACCCCCGACGCCATCCGTGCCGTCGCCCGGGATTCCGTCTGGGACCACTACCGCCGCTATTACCGCCCGGATGAGCTTGTTATCACCGCCGCCGGGGGACTGGACCACAACGTCGTCTGCGGACTCGTTGTGGATGCCCTGCACTCCGCCGGCTGGAGCCTTGAGCCTGACGCCGCGCCGGTGCAGCGACGCTCCACCGACCGGGCCGCGATCACCGGCACCGCCGGACTGCACGTGGTCAAGCGTCCGGTGGAACAGGCCAACATCATCATGGGCTGCCCCAGCATCGTCGCCACCGACGACCGCCGCTTTGTGATGAGCGTGCTCAACGCCGTCCTGGGCGGCGGGATGTCCTCCAGGCTGTTCCAGGAAATCCGGGAGAAACGCGGCTTGGTGTACTCGACCTACTCCTTCGCCTCCTCCTACGCCGACGCCGGGTACTTCGGAATGTACGCCGGCTGCACCCCGTCCAAGGTCCGGCAGGTCGTTGAGCTGCTCGGCGCCGAACTGGACAAGCTCGCAGAAGGCGGGATCTCCGAGGAGGAACTCCGCAAGGCCGTGGGGCAGCTCTGTGGCGGAATCGTGCTGGCACTGGAAGACACCGGCTCACGGATGTCCCGGCTCGGCCGTGCCGAACTGGTCTCCGGCGAATACCAGGACATCGACGAGACCCTTCGCCAGATCAAGGCGGTGACCGCTGACGAGGTCCAGGTGCTCGCCCGCGAACTCGCGGCTGCGCCACGGACCCTCACGGTCGTTGGCCCCTTCGACGAAAACGAAACCTTCGGCCTCTAACCGGGCCGTGCCCGGCAGGGCGCCCGGGGCGCCCGAAACGTTCCCCGCGGATGCGTGCGGGCCGCGCGCCGGGGGAGTTGCCCCGGGAGCCTCGGGGCTGCGCCGCGGTTAGGAGGCGCAGCCCCGGCATATCCCCGCGTGGAGCCGCCGTTGCCCTAAGCCGGCCTGTGCCCGACGCTGAACTGCGCCCGATGCTGGCCTGTGGCCGACGCCGAACTGTGGCCGATGCTGGCCTGCGCCCGACGCTGGCCTGCGCCCGACGCCGGCCTGCGCCCGACGCCGGCCTGCGGCCGACGCCGAACTGTGGCCGACGCCGAACTGTGGCCGACGCCGAACTGTGGCCGACGCCGTTACGTTACAAAAGCCTTTTTTGAAATCCGTTGACACGCCCTGAGCTGCGCCCTAGATTAACTGTAATCTGAATCACCTTTCAGGTTCAGCGAATTTCCTGCTCAGATTCCCCGGATTCTCAACGAAAGGCATCCCGTGAAGGATACAAAGAAGTTCCTAATGGCCACCGTTTTGGCCGCCGGGCTGGCCCTCAGCGCCTGCGCGCCCACTGCCGGCACCGCAGCGCCGGCCGAATCGGGCAGCAGCCAGTCGGCCGAACCCGTCAACGTTGGCATTATCTACTCCAAAACCGGACCGCTCGCAGCCTATGGCGCCACCTACTATGAGGGCCTCCAAGCCGGCATCGACTACGCGACTGGCGGGACCGGAACGGTCAACGGCGCCAAGATCAACCTCAGCTACGCCGACGACGGCGGCGATCCGGACAAAGCCGTCACGGCGGCCAAAGACCTGATCGGCAAGGGCTACAAGATCATCGGCGGCACGGTCTCCTCGGGAATTGCGTTGAAACTGGCCGAGCAGGCGCAGCAGAACAAAGTCCTCTACATCGCCGGCCCCGCCGCCACGGATGCCCTCCAAGGCGTTAACAAATACACCTTCCGGTCCGGCCGGCAAAGTCTGCAGGATGTGGCCACAGCCGGCTCGTTCATCGATACCAAGGGCAAAAAGGTTGTGGTTTTCGCGCAGGACAACGCCTTCGGACAGGGCAACGTCGCCGCTGTCAAGGCCGTCCTCGGGGCCAAGGGGGCCACAGTGGAGCCGGTCCTTGTTCCGGAAGGCCAGGAGCTCACGCCGTTCGCCCGCCAGCTCATCGATGCGAAGCCTGACATGGTCTTTGTTGCCTGGGCCGGGGCTACCTCCGGCACCATGTGGCAGACACTGAGCCAGCAGGGCGCATTCGACGCCGCACCGATCGTCACCGGCCTCGGCGACGCAGCGACCTTCGGCGCCTACGGCGAGGCGACCAGTAAAATCAGCTTCCTGAACCACTACTTCCCGGGGGCCGCGGGTACCGTCGTGGAGAAGAAGATGATCGCCGCCGTCGAAAAGGCGGGCCAAAAGGCCGACCTCTTCACCCCGGACGGCTTTGTTGCCGGCCAGATGATCGCCCAGGCCGTCAAGGAAGGCGGCGCCGACACCGACGCCATGGTTAAGGCGCTCGAAGGATTCAGTTTCGACGGGCCCAAGGGCAAGGAAACCGTCCGGGCTTCAGACCACGCACTGATCCAGGACATGTACCAGGTCAAGCTCGTCCAGGCGGGCGGTTCCTGGGCTCCTGAGCTGATCAAGGTCGTCCCGGGCGACACGGTCGCCCCGCCGGAAAAGAAGTAGTCCTTCGCGGCGCTGTGCAGCACGGTAACGCACAGCGCCGCACTGCGCCGCCACCACCGTGGCCGGCCCCAGCACAAGACGAAGGATCCGAATGAATTCCCCAGCCCTGCCCGCCTTGGCGGTCGACGGCCTCGGTCTGCAGATCGGCGGTGCGCGCATCCTCCAGGATGTGGGCTTCGCCATCGGCGCCGGCGAAATGGTCGGCGTGATCGGCCCCAACGGTGCCGGCAAGACCACGTTGTTCAACCTGATTTCCGGTGTCATGCGGCCCACGGCGGGCACCATCACCCTCAACGGCCGTCAGATCACGGCCGCGCCCGTGCACCGCAGAGCCAGGGCAGGTCTGGGGCGGACCTTCCAGACGTCCAACCTGTTCCCCCGTCTCAGCGTGCTGGAAAACGTCCGGCTCGCCGCGCAGGCGAAACTGGGAGGCAGTTTCAGCGTGCTGCGATTTCCCGCAGCGTCCGACGAAGCGACCCGGATTGCGCGCGGGACCATCGGGGAAGTCGGGCTCACGAGCCAGCTCATGACGGCGGCCGGCGATCTCTCGCACGGCGAGAAGCGCAAGGTGGAGATCGCCGTGCTGCTGGCAACGGATCCCGCCGTCGTCCTCCTGGACGAACCGATGGCCGGGGTGGCATCGGGGGACGTCCCGGCGCTCACGGCCATCATCCGGGGATTGCACCGGGACCGGGGATGCACGGTGATGATGGTGGAGCACCACATGGACGTGGTCCTGGGCCTGGTAGACCGGGTGGCGGTGATGCACCATGGCAGCTTGCTCGCCCTGGACAGTCCGGAGGCCGTGATGTCCGACGCGACAGTGCAAAGTGCCTATCTTGGAGAACCCGTATGAGCACTGCAGCGGACCCCCGCCCGATTCTTAGCCTTCAGGGCCTCAGCGCCCACATCGCCGGGCAGCAGGTCGTGGAGGACGTCTCGTTCATCGTCCCGGCCACCGGCATCACCGCCCTGCTGGGGCGCAACGGGGTGGGGAAAACCAGCACCATCAAGGCCATCATTGGCCTGATCGACAGAACCGGGGCCGTTGAGCTCGACGGTGTACGGATCGAGAAGGAACCAACGTTCAAGATTGTCCGCAGCGGGGTGGGCTACGTTCCCGAGGACCGCGAAGTCTTCGCCAAACTCACCGTGGCAGAAAACCTCAGACTTGCCGAGCGGGACGCCGCACCCCGGCGCCAGCTCGTCGAGGAGCTCTTCCCGGACCTGTTGGCCCGGTCCGCGCAAATGGCAGGAACCCTCTCCGGCGGCCAGCAGCAAATGGTCTCACTGGCGCGCGCGCTGCTGAATACCAACAAGATCCTGCTGGTGGATGAACCCACCAAGGGCCTGGCTCCGAAAATTGTCTCGGAGGTTGCCGAGACGCTCGCCGAGGCCGCCAGGACCGTGCCCATCCTGCTGGTCGAGCAGAACCTGCACGTCGTCCGCCAACTCGCCGAGGGTGCCGTCGTCCTCTCCGGCGGCAGGGTGGTCCACACCGGCCGGGCCCTGGAATTCCTCGACGACGCCGAGCTAACCCAGCGCCTCCTGGGGGTCTCCGCTGAGGGCCCCGCGCGGGACGATACCGTGAGGGGGACCGCCCTGTGAGTACCGTTGTCCTCTTGCTCTTCACCGGCCTGGGCCTGGGTGCCCTGTACTTCCTCGTGGCCGCCGGACTGTCTCTGATTTACGGGCTGATGGGAGTGCTCAACTTCGCGCACGGGGCCTTCCTTACCCTTGGAGCCTTCGCCGGCTGGGAAATCGCCCGGCGGACCGGCTCCGATAGCTGGGGAACATTCCTGCTTTCGCTCCTGGCCGGCGCGGCTGCCGCTGCCGCCTTCGCCGCTTTCACCGAGTTCGTCCTGATCCGCAGGCTCTACCAGCGGCACATCGAGCAGGTCCTCATTACGGTGGGCCTGTCCCTCGCGGCCGTCGCCCTCTTTGACGGAATCTGGGGCACCGATCCGGTGTTCATCCAGGGACCTGCGTGGTTCAAGGAAACCACCGAGGTCCTCGGCGCCCGGGTACCCAACGATCGCTTTGTCTGCATCGTCGCCGCCGTCCTGGTGCTGCTGGCCATGGTGTTCTTCCTGAAAAACACCCGCTACGGCATGATCATCCGCGCCGGCGTCGAGAACCGTTCCATGGTGACGGCCCTTGGCATCGATGTCCGGAAGGCCTTTACCCTCGTCTTTACGATCGGCGGAGCCGCGGCGGGACTCGGCGGGGTCCTGGCCTCGCACTACTTTGGCTACGTCTCACCGATGCTGGGCGGCTCGCTGCTGATCTTCGCATTCATCGTCACAGTGATCGGCGGACTGGGTTCGCTGACCGGCGCAGCCATCGCCGCCGTCGCTGTCGCCGTACTGCAACAGTTCGCCAACTTTTATCTCGGCGGCACCGGCGACTTCGTTGTGGTGCTCGCCCTGGCGTTGGTCCTGCTGTTCCGTCCATCCGGCCTGCTCGGGAGAACCTCATGACCACTGATACTGACGCCGCCGGCACCAACGCCGGAAACATCCAGAGCACTGGCAACAGCACCCGCGAGCACGCTGGCGGCGCCCTCCGGGCAACCCCCGGCGGCGGCCGGGGACTCCCAACCCGCCGAAGGATCGCCGGCCTGGCCGCCGGGGCCGCCGGGATCGTGTTCCTGTTCCTGCTGCCGCTGCTCAATCTGTCCCTGCCGGGAGTGTTGCCCGGGCCGACGTACACGCCCGGTTCCCTGCAGTTGCTCGCGATGTGTATGTTGATGGCTGCCGCAGCCCTGACCTACCATTTGCTGCTCGGTGTCGCCGGACTGTTGTCCTTTGGCCATGCGTTGTATTTCGGGGCCGGCGTCTACGGCCTGGCGATCATCCTGCAAAACCTGGACATCCCGCTGGTGCCTGCAATGGGACTGACCCTGCTGATTGTCATTGTGTTGGCCCATGTGGTGGGCAGCATCAGCTTGCGGGTCAACGGCATCCCCTTCGCCATGGTCACGCTCGCGTTCGCCCAGGCCGGCTCGGTCATAGTAGGACGCAACCCGGACGGCACCACCGGCGGAGATGAAGGCCTGACGCTGCGCACCGATAACCTGCCGGACTTCCTTGTCGGAGTGGTCAATACACGCAACCTCTACTGGCTGGCCCTGGTGGTGCTGGTGGCTGTCTTCGTCGTGGTGACCTGGGTACAGTCCTCCCGCGCCGGGCACGTCGCCGCCGCAGTGCGCGAGAACGAGCTGCGCGTCCGCGTCCTGGGCCTGCAGCCGTACCTCGTCAAGCTGCTCATCTTTGTGGTCTCCGCCGTCCTGGTCAGCATCATCGGTATGGTGTTCCTGCTGCTCCAGAGCGGCGCCGTGCCGCGGGCCATGTCCGCGGACCTGACCATCACGTTGTTGGTGATGGTGGTCCTGGGCGGCGTCGGTTCACGCTGGGGTGCCGTGATCGGTGGAGTCTTCTACACCATCCTGGACCAGCGCCTCACGACGCTGGCAAACTCCGATGCAATCAATGCCTTGCCGGACATCCTTCGGGTACCGCTGTCGGAACCCCTGTTCATCCTGGGCACCTTGTTTATCCTCGTGGTGCTGTTCCTGCCAGGCGGTTTGACGGGCACCGCACAGCGGCTGGCCGGCCGCCGCAACCCAAGCAGGGGGCCCGGCAAGGGAAATGAAGGTGCCGGGCCCCCCGGCACGGGCCGCCAACAGAGAGCGGCGTCCCGCGAGATCCTGGAGGAATCCGAATGATACCCGTCGACGGGCTGCACACCCTGGGCCGCTGGACCACTGACCGCAGCCTTTCCACCCCCCTGCGGATCGCCGTTGACGACCGCGGCTGCACGCTGAGCTACGGCGAACTGGAGCGTCGGGCTGCCGGACTCGCCGCTGCCTTGAAGGTCGCCGGCTACGTCACCGGGGACCGGGTCGCGACCCTGACGGGCAATAGCTCAGACCACGTTGTGGTGTTTTTCGCCTGCGCCAAGGCGGGCATGGTCCTCGTCCCGCTGTCCTGGCGGCTCTCAGCCAGGGAGCTCGCCGCGCAGCTGGAGCTCGCCGAGCCGCAGCTGCTGCTTGTCGAGGACGAACTGGACTCCCTCGCCGCGGGGGCCTGCACCTTGTTGGCGCACCGGCCGCGGACCGCCGCGCTGGGCCCCGGCGGCATTGAAAAGTCGGTGCCACCACCGTCCCGGCCGCTGATTGTGTCCGGTCCGGGCGCCGGCGGGCCCGGGATCAACCGGGAAGTGCGCGACGACGATCCCCTCCTGATGGTCTTCACGTCCGGAACCGAGGGCGCCAGCAAGGCCGCCGTGCTGACCCACGCCAACTGCTTCTGGACCAATCTGTCCCTGTCCCGAACGCTGGATCTTGGCAGCACCGACGTCGTGCTGGCCGTGCTGCCGCAGTTCCACGTGGGGGGCTGGAACATCCAGCCCCTGCTGGCCTGGTGGACGGGGGCAACCGTGGTTCTCGAACGCGGCTTCGAACCTGGCAGGGTCCTGCAGCTGATCACGGAGCGGCGCGTTACCATGCTCATGGGTGTCCCTACCCAGTACCTGATGCTCGCCGAGCATCCGGACTTCGCGTCCGCCGGGTTGGCCAGCCTCCGGCACGCCGTGGTGGGCGGGGCACCCATGCCGGCACCGCTGCTGCGGATCTGGCACCGCAGGGGAGTGGCCCTGAGCCAGGGCTACGGACTCACGGAAGCGTCACCGAATGTCCTTTGCCTTGCCAACGAGGACGCCGCCCGGATGGTGGGGTCATCGGGCAAACCGTACCCGCATGTCGCCGTCGCCGTGGCCGACCCGGTGACGGGGGACATCCTGGACGGCGCCGCCACCGGCGAACTCCTGGTGGGCGGCCCCGGGGTCTTTGCCGGCTACTTCCGCGACCCGGCCGCTACTGCGGCCGTCCTGGCCGGCGGCTGGCTTCGCACCGGTGACCTCGTGGAGCGCGACGCCGAGGGATACATCAAAGTCGTGGACCGGCTCAAGGACATCTACATTTCAGGGGGCGAAAACGTGGCCCCGGCTGAGGTCGAGGCGGTACTGCTGGACCATCCGGCAGTGGCGCAGGCCGCCGTCGTTGGCGTCGACGACGAGCGCTGGGGCGAAACCGGTGTGGCTTTTGTAGTGATCCGCCCCGGCCTTGCCACCGATGATCAGGACCTCCTTGAGCACTGCGCTGCCCGGCTGGCCCACTTCAAAGTTCCGGCACGGATCGTCACTGTTGCCGCATTGCCCCGCACTGCCTTGAACAAGGTGCTGCGCGGCCGGCTGCGGCAGCAGCTGGGCGGGGACGGGCCGGCGGCACAACCGGACAACAGGGGCGCCTTCCTGCCCGCGGACGGGAGTCAACGATGAGCGCCGCGCCGCGCACCGCGAGGGGTACCCGCACCCGGGCCAAACTGCTGCAGGCTGCCGAAACGGTCTTCGCTTCGGTGGGCTACCACGAGGCCTCTATTGTAAAAATCACCGAGGAGGCAGGCGTCGGACTCGGCACGTTCTACCTCTACTTCGAGGGCAAACAAGCCATTTTCGATGAGGTCGTTGAGGACCTGAACCGGCGGGTACGGCACGCCATGGCGGAGGCCGCCGGATCCGCCGGCACCCGTCTCGCAGCCGAACGCGCCGGGTTCCGGGCCTTCTTCAAATTCACCGCAGAACATCCCGCGCTGTACCGCATCATTCGGCAGGCCGAGTTCGTCTCGCCCGGGGCGCTGCGCCTGCACTACACCCGGATCGTCAATGGCTACATCGAAGGGCTTAAAGCCGCGCAGCTCAGCGGCGAAGTCCGGGACATGGACCCCACGGTCGCGGCGTGGGCCCTCATGGGCATCGGCGAACTTATCGGCATGCGCTGGGTGCTGTGGGACGAGGAAGGCACCGAGCCGGCGCACGGTGCCCGGCCTGATGTCCCGGAGGAAGTCTTTGAGCAAATGATGCAGTTCATCGAACGTGCCCTCGCACCGACGCCGGGTCCAACTCCCGGCCCCGCCACCAAACCGATACAGGCTCCGGAAAGGACAGTCCCATGAACGAGGCCACTGCTGACCCCGGCTACCGGACCATCGAGGTTGAGGTCCGTGGCGGAACCCTGCACACCGCCCTCTGGGGACCCGCGGACGCTGCTGCCCCGACCATCCTGGCGGTGCACGGTGTTACGGCGTCCCACAAGGCCTGGCTGGCGTTGTCCCGGGCGCTGCCGGACGTCAGGATCATTGCCCCGGACCTGCGGGGCCGGGGCCGGAGCAACGGGCTGCCTGCTCCCTACGGGATGCCGTCCCACGCAGGGGACCTCGCGGCCGTGCTGACCGCACTCAGCACCGGGCCCGTGGTGGTTGTTGGCCATTCGATGGGAGGTTTCGCCGCCGTGGTGATGGCGAACCTGTTTCCGGCGCTGGTGCGGTCCCTGGTGCTGGTCGACGGCGGGCTGCCGCTCCAGGTGCCGGCGCAGCTCAGCGACGAAGAAATCGTCGCTGCGGTGCTGGGTCCGGCGGCCGAGCGCTTGAACGCAGCCTTCCCCAGCAAGGAGGCCTATCGCGGCTTTTGGCGGCAGCATCCGGCCTTCAGTGCGGACTGGAACCCGCTCGTGGAGGAATACGTCGATTACGACCTCACCGGCGAGGCACCGCAGCTCCGGCCGGCCACCCGGTACCAGGCGATGGCGGACGACACCGCCGAACTGCACCGGGGCGCTTCACTGCTAAAGGCCCTGGCTGAGCTCGCGGTCGAAACCATTGCGTTGCGGGCCCCGCGGGGGTTGCTCAATGAAGCCGGCGGCCTTTACGCGCCCGGCTACCTGAATACCTGGGCGGACAAGCTGCCTTCCCTGTCCGTCCGCGAAGTCCCCGACGTTAACCACTACACGATTATTATGGGCGGGGCCGGCGCAGCCGCCGTCGCGGACACCGTGCGTTCGGCGCTGGCGGCTCCTTAGCCGCCGGCGAAGGGCGGCAACACATCAACGACGTCGTCCGGCTGCAGCACCACCGCACGGTTCCGCACCGCCACCTCGTTGCGCAGGAAGCTGCTTCGTGACAGTAAACGCGCCAGCGGCGGGGTCCCGGCCGGGGGTTCCGGGCGTTCGACGGCGAGGATCGCATCCAGCAACGCGGCGAGCGTGGCGTCCGCGGGCAGGTCGAAGAGTTCACTGTCGACGCCGGCGGCAGCGCGCGCGGCAGCGAAGTAACGTACATTCACAGGTGGTTCAGCCTCCGATGGCGCTCATGCTGCGGTCCGGCTGGACGAAGTCCGGGGCGTCCAGCCCGACGTGGTCCATACCGTGGGCCTTGGGCTTGATCCACATGGCATCCTGCCAGCGCTCGGCGAGTTGTTCGTCGCTGGCGCCCTGGCGAAGCAGGTCCAGCAGATCCACTTCCTCACGGGAAAACAGGCAGCTCATAATCTTGCCCTCCGCTGTGATGCGGGTGCGGCGGCAGTCCGCGCAAAACGGCTCGGTCACGGAGGCGATGATCCCGACGGTTCCAAGTACGGGGCCGGTCGCCTCGGCGGTGCCGGGAACCCGCGCCCGGACTTCGAAGCGTTCCGCGGGGGCGCCGTCGCGGTCCCGCGGATCGGCGCTCAGGACGTAATCAACGGAGAGCAAATCGCGGATTTCCGCGGCCGTGATCATGTTCCTGCGGGTCCAGCCGTGGTCCGCGTCGAGCGGCATTTGCTCGATGAAACGCAGTTCGTAGCCGCGGTCCAGGGCCCATGCCAGCAGCGCGGGGGACTCGGCGTCGTTGATGCCGCGCATCAGCACTGCATTGAGTTTTACGGGACCCAAGCCAGCGGCCCAGGCGGCGTCCACGCCGGCCAGGACCTTGTTCAGGACGGGGCGCCGGGTCAGTTGGGTAAACGTTTCCTCATGCAGCGAATCCAGTGAGACGTTGATCCGGGACAGCCCCGCCGCCTTCAACCCGGCGGCTTTTTTGTCCAGCCCGACGGCGTTTGTGGTCATCGAGATGGGAAGGTCCGGGTGTGCCTGCCGGAGGGCTGAAATGATATCCAGCAGGTCCGCCCGGACCAGCGGTTCGCCGCCGGTGAGCCGCAGTTCACGCACCCCCAGCATGTCGACGCCGATCCTGACGATCCGGACAATCTCCGCCGCGGACATCACTGCCTGCTTGGAGAGCCACTGAAGGCCCTCGGCCGGCATGCAGTAGGTGCAGCGCAGATTGCACTTGTCCGTCAGGGAGAGCCGCATATCGGTGGCACGTCGGCCGTAGCGGTCGAGGAGGCCCGCGGGCATTCCGGCCGGGCGTGCGGTGGGCTGCGTCGCAGAAATTCCCTCGCCGGATGCGTCATCCGCGCGGGGCTGGGGCATGCCTAGCTGAACACTCATAGGATCAGGCTACGCCAACCCGACGCCGGCAACACTCCGGTCCGGTCCGGATTCCGCTGCCGGCGTTCCGCCGCCCGTTCCGTGGTCCGTACCGTCGTCCACCCGGCGCTGTCGGGCGGCACAAAACCTATGATGGAGGGGTGAACACGACCCCTAACCGTCAACCAGCGGCGCCTGCGCCCACCCCGGGCCCCGGCGGGCGCACCGAGGTGCCGGCTGTCCCCAGGCCGCGAAGTCCGGCCCGGCACACGGGCGGCTGGGCTGCAGCGGCCGGAATCACGGCCGTCGGGACGGGCCTTGCCCTGGGGGAGCTCACTGCCGGATTCGTGAGTCCTTCCCTTTCCCCGGTGACAGCTGTGGGCGGGGCCGTGATCGATGCTGTCCCGCCGGGAGTCAAGGACTGGGCTGTTTCGCTCTTCGGGACGGCGGACAAGGTAGCCCTGCTCGGTGGCATGGCGCTGCTGATCGCCGGACTGGCAGCCCTGTCCGGAGTCGTCGAAGCGCGCCGGCGCTTCGCCGGGGTTGCCCTGATTGCCGTCTTCGGCGCAGTGGGGCTGGTGGCAGTACTTGGCCGGGCCGAACTGACGTTGAACGCGGTCCCGGTCCCGTTGCTCGCCGCCATCGTGGGGATGATTGCGCTGCGGTGGCTGGTCCGGCGGCTGGGCGAATGGCACAGCCGTGCCCTACGGGCGCCCGCGGATTCCGCCCCGGGCACCACCGCCCCGGCGGCTGCTCCGGGCACCGCCGCCCCCGCCCCGGCGCCTGCTCCGGGCACCACCGCCCCCGGCACCGCCGCTTCCGCCTCCGCTCCGGCGCCTGCTCCGGCCCGGCGTCGATTCTTCCAGGCGCTCGGCGGAACGGCCGCTGCCGCCCTCATCGCGGGGGTGCTGGCTTCAACAATCCGCGGGGCAGCCGCAGCCGTGAGTGAACTGCGCAGCAAGCTGGTGCTTCCCGGACCATCGGCACCGGCCCCGCCGGTCCCGGCCGGCGCCGAACTCGGGCTGGAGGGCGCGGTGCCGCTGGTGACGCCGAACAAGGACTTTTACCGGATTGACACCGCGTTGCGCGTCCCGGTGGTGAACCCGGAGCAGTGGACCCTCAAAGTCATCGGCCTGGTGGAGCAGGAGATCTCCCTGGACTTTGCCGCCCTGCTGGCCAAACCCTTGATCGAACGGCACGTCACCATCGCCTGTGTCTCCAATGAGGTGGGCGGGGACCTGATCGGCAATGCCCGGTGGCTGGGTTGGCCGGTCAGGGAACTACTGGCACTGGCCCGCCCGAAGGACGGCGCGGACATGGTGCTGTCCCGCAGCGCGGACGGCTGGACGGCCGGCACCCCGCTGGAGGCGCTGACGGATGACCGTGACGCACTCCTGGCGGTTGGTATGAACGGCGACCCGCTGCCGCTCGAGCACGGCTTCCCGGTCCGAATGATCGTCCCGGGCCTTTACGGCTACGTTTCGGCGACCAAGTGGGTCACAGAGCTTAAGGTGACGCGCTTCGCGGATGACGCCGGATACTGGACGCCCCGCGGCTGGAGCGAGCGAGGGCCGGTTAAAACCTCCTCCCGGATCGACGTGCCGCGGCAGGCCCGGTCGGTCCAGGCCGGGACGGTGGCCTTCGGCGGCGTCGCGTGGGCCCAGCACACCGGGATTGGCCGGGTCGAGCTCAGGGTCAACCGCGGCACCTGGCAGCCGGCGCAGCTGGCCCCCGGGATCTCCCGCGACACGTGGTACCAGTGGAAACTCGAACTGCAGCTGAGCCCCGGCCAGTACGAGGTCCAGGTCCGCGCCACGGACCTCAACGGCGTCGCGCAGGTGGAAGAGCGCGCGCCCGTGGCGCCCAGCGGTGCTACCGGCTTTCACACGGTTAGAGTTGATGTGAAGTCCTAGCGGGCCGGGCCAAACACGCCAGGGCCACGGAGCCGGGCCGGCGACTCAGGTCAATGGCCCACGACGAGGGGTCACGAACGAATGCACAGCACCCAGGCACGGCACGTCACCGTGGCAGCGCACCGCGAATCGGTCCGCCGGCTGTTGGCCCCGCTCCGCACCCCGGACCGGATCGAGATGCTCCCGCTCCTGGCGGCACTGGGCCGCGGACTCGCTGCGGACGTCGTGGCTCCGCTGGACCTGCCGCCATTTGCGAATTCGCAGATGGACGGCTTTGCCATCCGGAGTGCTGACGTACCCGACGGCGGCACCGAACTGACCGTTGTGGCCCCCGTCGCGGCCGGCGCGGCGCCCCCTGAACTGGCTGCCGGGACTGCCGCGCCGATCATGACCGGAGCCATGCTGCCAGCCGGCGCCGACGCCGTCGTCCCGATCGAGCAGGCGGACCCCGCGGCTTTCCCCCTCCCGGGAGTGCCGGCCACGGTCCGCCTTCCCGCCGCCCCGGCACGAAACTTCGTCCGCGACGCCGGCAGCGACATCCGCACCGGTGAGCTGGCTCTCACCGCTGGAACGTGCCTCGGACCCGGTCAGCTGGGGCTGCTGGCCGCGCTGGGATACACCGAGGTAGCCGTCTACCAAGCCCTGCGGGTCCTCCTGGTCACCACCGGGGACGAGGTTGTGGAGCCGGGACGGCCGCTGGGCGCCGGCAAGATCTACGACTCCAACGCCACCTTGCTCGAGGCATCCATGCGCCAGGCCGGCCTCGACGTCACCCGGACCGGGGTTTCGACCGACCGTCCGGAGGAGCTCGCCGCCCTGCTGGGCCTGCACCTGGCGGACATTGACCTGATTGTTACTACCGGCGGCGTCAGCAAAGGCGCGTATGAAGTGGTCCGGCAGGCGATGGAGGGTCATCGCGTCGACTTCTTCGGCGTCGCGATGCAGCCCGGCGGCCCGCAGGGAATCGGAACCTTCGAAGGAGTGCCAGTGCTGGGCTTCCCGGGGAACCCGGTGAGCTGCCTCGTGTCCTTCGAAATGTTCCTGCGGCCGGCGCTCGGGGACCTCTTCGGTTCGCCCGCCCCGCGGCCGGCAGTCAAGGCCCGCCTGGCCGGGGCGCTCACGTCACCGGCAGGCAAACACCAGGTGCGGCGCGGCACGGTCCTTCCCGACGGCACCGTCAGGCTTGAAGGCGGGTCCGGTTCGCACCTCGTCAGTGCGCTGGCGCACTCCAACGCCCTGATCCAGGTGCCCGAAGGTACCGCTGCGCTCGCTGCGGGCGCCGAGGTGGAAGTATGGATGCTGTGAATGAAGAGAACCCTCCAAAGAAGACCCCCGCAGGGATGACCCCCGCACCGGAGGGCCCGGGCCTGACCCACCTGCGGCAGGATGGCACGGCCCAGATGGTGGACGTGTCCAACAAGGCCGAAAGCACCCGCGAGGCCACCGCCACCGCCACAGTCCGCAGCACGGAGGAGGTCCTGGCGCTCCTCGGCAGCGGAGACCTGCCCAAAGGCGATGCCCTGGCTGTCGCCCGGGTCGCCGGCATCCTGGCCGCCAAGAAAACCCCGGACTTAATCCCGCTTTGCCACCCGCTGCCGATCGCCAAGGTCACCGTCGACTTTGAACTCGGCGCCGACTCGGTCACCGTGTTCGCCACGGTTAAGACCCGCGGGGTCACCGGCGTCGAAATGGAAGCGCTGACCGCAGCCTCCGTCGCCGCCCTCAGCGTGTACGACATGATCAAGGCAGTAGACAAGCACGCGGTCCTGACCGATATCAAGGTGCTGGCCAAAAGCGGCGGCAAGAGCGGGGACTGGAGACTGTGAGCATGCCTGAACCACACCGCCACGGTGAAGCGAGCGGGCGTAAGGCCGGCGTTGTTATTGCTTCGACCCGGGCCGCGGCCGGGGTCTATAAGGACCTGACCGGGCCCGTCATCATCGATT
Organism: Arthrobacter sp. UYCu512; assembly: GCF_040547075.1. NCBI lineage: Bacteria > Bacillati > Actinomycetota > Actinomycetes > Micrococcales > Micrococcaceae > Arthrobacter > Arthrobacter sp. UYCu512. The sequence continues at coordinate 43,510 of NZ_JBEPPA010000003.1, read as the reverse complement.
GGCTAACCGAACACGGCTTTGAACCCTACCCGGCCCTCGTGGTCCCGGACGGAGACGCGGTGGGCGGTGCCCTGCGCGCGCTCCTGAGCCAGGCTCCGGCCGTTATCATCACCAGCGGCGGCACCGGGCTGAGCCCCACAGACGCTACCCCGGAACAGACCCTGCCACTGTTGGACCGGGAGATCCCGGGCATCATGGAAGGCATCCGCAGCGCCGGATCTGCCAAGACCCCGACGGCGATGCTCAGCCGGGGCCACGCAGGCGCGGCCGGCCAGACCTTCATTATTAATCTCCCCGGTTCCCCCAAAGGCGTGATGGACGGCCTCAGCGTGCTCGATCCGATCCTGGGACACCTTTGCGACCAGCTGGAGGGCACCCATGGGCACTGAGCCACGCTTCGAAGTCATCAACGCGGTGCTTAGCGCCGACGCCATCTCGGTGGACCAGGCCATCGCCGCCGTCGAGTCCGACACCGTAGGTGCTGTGGTCAGCTTCAGCGGCGTGGTTAGGAACCACGACGGCGGCAAACCCGTCCAGCGCCTGAGCTACAGCGCCCACCCGACAGCGCACCAGGTGATGGCCGACGTCGTCGCGCAACTTGTCGCCGAACAGTCAGCCGCCGGACATCCCGGCAGTTCCGCGGACGTGCCTGCCCATCCTGTCCGGATCTGGGCGGCACACCGGATCGGGATGTTGGAGATCGGCGACCCCGCGCTGGTCTGTGCCGTCGCTGCGGCGCACCGCGGCCAGGCTTTCGCCGTCTGCTCGGAACTTGTGGACCGGATCAAGGCCCAGGTCCCGATCTGGAAGGAACAGTTCTTTGCCGACGGCACGGTCGAGTGGGTCGGCGCAGGGGAGTAGGCCCGCTGCCCGGCGGTAGGGTTGATGGCATGACCGAACAACTCGCAGTCGCCGTGCTGGGCGCGAACGGGCGCATGGGCGCCGAGGCGGTGCGGGCCATCGAGGCCGCCGCGGACCTGAAGCTTGTGGCCGCGCTGGGCCGGAACGATCCCCTGGAGACCCTCAGCGGCGCCGGAGCCCGGATCGTGGTGGACCTGACGGTCCCCGCAAGCACGGAAGCGAACGTCACCTACGCCGTTGAACACGGCATCCACGCTGTGGTGGGGACAACAGGCTGGGACGCGGCGCGACTGGCCCGGCTCGAGCAGCTCCTCGCCGGCCGGTCCGGTGTCGGGGTCCTGATCGCACCGAACTTCGCGCTCGGCTCGGTCCTCGCCTCCGCGTTTGCGGCCAAGGCCTCGCGCTACTTCGAATCCGTCGAAATCGTCGAACTGCACCACCCGGACAAGGTGGATGCCCCGTCCGGAACCGCCGTGCGCACCGCGCAGCTGATCTCCGCCGAGCGTGCAGACGCAGGCCTGCCCGCCAGCCCCGACGCCACCACCACCGGCCTGCCCGGCGCGCGCGGCTGCGACGTCGACGGAGTCCGCGTCCACAGTGTCCGGCTCCGGGGCCTCGTGGCACATCAGGAAGTCCTGCTTGGCGGGCCGGGTGAGCAGCTGACCTTCCGGCACGATTCCTTCGACCGGTCCTCTTTTATGCCCGGTGTGCTGCTGGGTGTGCGCAGCGTGGCCGCGAATCCGGGCCTCACCGTGGGCCTCGACGGCTACCTGGACCTGGGGCTCTGAGCGCTATGGCCAATGTCCTCACGCTCGTCAAAGCCAACCGCACCAAGATCTGGGTGGGTGCCGTGACGCTCCTGCTGGTCTTCTACCTGGTGGTGTCCTTCCAGCGCTCGGTGTTGCTGATGACGGACGCCAACCCGATGGCCAAGGCGATTGGGGCCGCCTACCTGGTCCTGCCGGTTATCGGAGCCTGGGCCCTTGCCCGGGAGCTGCTCTTCGGCGCCCGGACCGAACGGTTGGCGAAAATCCTCGAGGCCGAGGGCGGCCTGCCGGAAGACAACCTGCCGCGCACCCCGGCGGGGCGGATCATCCGCGATGCGGCGGACCGTGAATTCGAAAAGTACCGCGCCGAAACGGAGGCTGCGCCGGCAGACTGGCGCTCCTGGTTCCGGCTCAGTTGCGCCTATGACGCCGCGGGAGACCGGAAACGGGCGCGCTCCTCGATGCGCGACGCACTCCGGCTGTATCGTGGCGGCAACGGCAACGGCAACGGCAACGGCAGGGCCTGAAACCCGGTCAGCGGAGGCGGGCCGGCTGGAAGCGGCCGAGCTGGTTGGCGGCATGAGCCACCCACTCCAGCGGACCCCGCCAGGCCAGGGCCGCGACGATTCCGCCAACAACCAGGGCTGCCCCGGCCTGCGCCCAGTACACGCCCTCGACCGTCCACCCCGCCGGTAGGGTCTGGCCGTACAACGCGGCCATCACGCACAGGTGGGCCGTGTAGAGACTCAGTGTCATGGCACCGGCACCCCGCAACGCAAGCAGCAGATCCACCCCGGTGCGCACGACCAGCCGGCCAAGCAACAGGCAGACTCCAACGACTGCGGCCGCCACCCCCGAGGTGTGCAGCAGATCCAGGGTGCTGCCCGAATGGGGTGCGCTGGAGGCGAGCCACCAGGCGGAGCCGGTTTGGTCCACGCCGGCCAGGTTGACCTGCAGGAGGCTCTCCAGCGGATAGGACGGATTCAGCAGGGACGCCTGCAGCGCCGCCCGGCCGCCCCAGTCCTCCATCAGCACCACGCCGAGCCACTTGGCTGCGACCGCCACCAGGGTTCCGGCTGCCAGCAGCAGGACCGGGACCAACGCCGTGGTCAGCGCCAGGCGGCCGATCGCGAGTCCGATCAGCAGGTAGGTGATCCACTGCAGCACCGGGTAATAGCCGGTGAAAAAAAGGTCCCCCAACAGCACGGCGGGGGTGGACAGGTCCCCCCACTCCGGGTTGTGGCCCAGCTGCAGCCGAGGCATCGCGGTGAGCAGCCACGGCCGCAACAGGAAAGCGAGCGCCGGGGTCACGAGCACCCAGCCGGCGGCAAGAACCAGCAGGCGTCTGACGTCCAGGCCGAGGAACGGCAGCACGCACAGGAACAGCACGGCGTAGTGGACCAGGATGATGGCTATATTAACCTCCAGTCCGCCGATGGAGAGCCCGACTGCGGCGACCATCAGGGCGCGCAGGGCGATTCCCCGCCGAGCCGCCCACAGTTGCGGACCCTGGAAGGGATGCTGTTTACCGGTTGAGAGGGCAAGCCCGATCCCCGCAAGGACCGCGAACAGTGCCGAGGCGCGCCCGGAAAACACCAAGCCCACCCAGGTGGGTGTGAGTTGGGCATCGGCTTCGAAGATGGGAAGAATATGGGTGGCCATCATGCCCAGGAGAGCCAGTCCGCGGGCGGCATCAATGCCTGGGAGGCGGGTTCCGGACTTACCGCCGGTACCCCTGGAACTGTTCCTGCCCCTGCCCCGTGCCGTCGCGGGTGGGGAAGCCATTCCGCGCGGCGTCATGCTTTGATCGTCTCATACTGCCGGTGCGGGGCCGGTCGAAAAGCCGCGCGGCCGGGGAGCCTTGAATTCGAATATATGTTCGAATAGTATGGGGTCATGAACAACACTCCAGAGTCCGCAGCCCCGGGATCCACCCGAGCAGGTCAGTGCGGCCCGGATGCGGCGTCCGGGGTCCTCAAAGCGATAAGTCCCGGCGTCGTGGATTTCCTCTTCCGGCAATTGATTGCCGGCGAATCGGCAGAGGATGTCCAGTGGCACCGGGAAGGCACCGCCCTCGCAGCGCAGGCCCCGGGGCCGGAATTAGCGCGCCGACTGGCCGAGACCGACCTCGAATCCCTCACCCCGGCGGAGCTATTCCACTATGTCCGGGCGGCCCAGCGCCTCGCGGTGTGGGCCGAGTCCCTGCGGGAAAGTGCGGTCGGCCGCTACTGCGCCACCCCGCCGGGCGGTGCTGGCACGGCCGCCTGAGAGTCCTTTGCCGCCGCAGCCGCGGCGTGTCCGGCCGGTTCCCGCACGGGTTTTGGGGCCGGCTTTGATCTTCATCACGTCGCGGCCATTGTCATATCATGCCGGGGACAGGGTAACGTTTTTCGTATGGCTGACTCTCGCGCTCGTTCTCGTATGTTCGGATCCCTCGTAACCGCCATGGTCACGCCTTTCACTTCCGCCGGCGAGGTCGACTACGAGCTGAACGCGGAACTGGCCAACAAGCTCGTCGATGACGGCCACGATGCGCTGGTCATCTCCGGCACAACGGGGGAGACCTCGACACTGGAAGACGACGAGAAGGAAAAGCTCTTCCGGGTTATCGTCGAGGCCGTAGGGGACCGCGCCAAGGTCATTGCCGGAACCGGCACCAACCACACCTCGCATTCGATCGAGATGGCCAAGCGCGCCGCCAAGGCCGGAGCCCACGGCCAGCTGATCGTCACCCCGTACTACAACAAGCCAAGCCAGGCCGGCATCCAGGCCCACATCGAAGCCGTCGCCAACGCCGCCGATCTTCCGGTAATGGTCTATGACATCCCGGGCCGCGCGTGCGTCCCGATCCTGCCGGAAACCATGATCCGGCTCGCGGACCACCCCAACATCGTTGCGCTCAAGGACGCCAAGGCCGACTTTGCCGCCGTCACCCGGGTCCTCGCGAACACCGACCTTGACGTCTACTCCGGCGATGACGGGCTCACGCTGCCCTGGATGGCAGCCGGAGCCGCCGGACTCGTCAGCGTCACCGCGCACGTCGCAACGCGGCAGTTCCGCGCCATGATCGATGCCGCACTTGCGGGCGACTTCGCCGCCGCCCGCACCATACATTTCGAACTGGACCCTGTGGTCCGTGCAGTGATGACCCATATCCAGGGTGCTGTTGCTGCGAAGCAAGTTCTTAAGTGGCAGGGAGTCCTGCCCAACTCGGTTGTCCGTTTGCCCCTCGTGGAGCCGGACGAAGCTGAGATCGAATCCATCCGCGAGGACTTGGCGGAAGCCGGAATGCTCTTTTCCTGATCAGGTGTTTGTTTCTGATAAGTAAAGACCATTCCGGTAACCGCCTGGAAAGTAGTGCATTATGACCCAAACCGCCCTTCCCGGCCTTGTTACGCCGCCGAAACTGCTCAAGGACACCCTGCGGATCGTTCCGCTCGGCGGCCTCGGGGAGATTGGCCGCAACATGACAGTCTTCGAAATCGACGGAAAGCTGCTGATTGTCGACTGCGGCGTCCTCTTTCCTGAGGAAACCCAGCCCGGCGTGGACCTGATCCTGCCCGATTTCTCCTACATCCGGAACCGCGTCGATGACATCGTTGCCGTCGTCCTGACCCACGGCCACGAGGACCACATCGGCGCTGTTCCCTACCTGCTGCGGCTGCGGGCAGACATTCCCCTGGTGGGATCCCAGCTGACCCTGGCGCTCATCGAGGCGAAGCTGCAGGAGCACCGGATCAAGCCGGTCACCCAGACCGTCGTCGAGGGCCAGGTCCAGAAATTCGGGCCGTTCGAATGCGAATTCGTGGCCGTCAACCACTCGATCCCTGACGCCCTTGCCGTGTTCCTGCGCACGCCCGGCGGAACCGTGCTGCACACCGGCGACTTCAAGATGGACCAGCTGCCGCTGGACGGCCGCATCACCGATCTCCGCCACTTCGCCAAACTGGGCGAAGAAGGTGTGGACCTGTTTATGTCGGACTCCACCAATGCCGACGTGCCCGGCTTCACCACCGCCGAAAAGGAAATCGGCCCGACCCTGGACCGGCTCTTCGGCCAGGCGTCCAAGCGCCTGATTGTCGCGTCGTTCTCCTCGCATGTGCACCGCGTCCAGCAGGTCCTGGACGCCGCCGCCAACCACAACCGCAAGGTTGCCTTCGTCGGCCGCTCCATGGTCCGCAACATGGCCATCGCCGAGAAGCTCGGCTACCTCGACGTGCCGCCGGGCATCCTCGTCGACATCAAGAACATCGACAACCTGCCGGACAACCGTGTGGTCCTGATGTCCACCGGTTCCCAGGGCGAGCCGATGGCGGCCCTGTCCCGCATGGCCAACGGTGACCACCGTGTCGTCGTCGGCCAGGGCGATACTGTCATCCTCGCCTCCAGCCTCATCCCGGGCAACGAGAACGCCGTCTTCCGCATCATCAACGGCCTGCTGAAGCTCGGTGCCGACGTTATCCACAAGGGCAACGCCAAGGTGCACGTCTCCGGCCACGCCGCGGCCGGCGAGCTGCTGTACTGCTACAACATCCTCGAGCCGCTCAACGCGATGCCGGTGCACGGTGAGACCCGGCACCTGATCGCCAACGGCAAGATTGCCCTGGACTCCGGTGTCCCGGAAGAGAGCATCCTTCTCGCGGACAACGGAACGGTCATCGATCTCCGTGACCACCAGGCCGACATCGTCGGCCAGGTCGAAGTCGGCTTCGTCTACGTCGACGGCTCCAGCGTCGGGGAAGTCACGGAATCTGACCTCAAGGACCGTCAGACACTCGGCGACGAAGGATTTATTTCCATCATCACCGTGATCCACCGCGCCACCGGCAAGGTCGTCTCCGGACCCGAGATCCACGCCCGCGGCGTGGCCGAGGACGACTCGGTCTTTGACGAGATCATCCCCAAGATCAACGCCGCCTTGGAAGAGGCCGTGCTCAACCGCTCGGACCACACCACCCACCAGCTGCAGCAGGTCGTTCGCCGCGTGGTTGGTACCTGGGTCAACCGCAAGCTCCGCCGCAAGCCCCTGATCATCCCGGTGGTCCTGGAGGCCTAAGCGCCGGCATTACCTAACGACGGCCTTCCCGGCCTGCCGCTGGCTAGCGCTTGCGGCGGACCGGGAGGGCCGTTGTGCGTTTCCGGCCGGCAACATGGAGCTCTCGAAGGCCCGGAAATCCGCGGTTTTCGGCCCGAAGTCGGGTACCGTAACGGGTATGGCGACACGTACTTCCTCCGCGCCTAGAGGAAACCCCAGCGGTAAATCAGGCAGCTCTTCGACCCGGGGCTCCGGTTCGGCTGCGTCCAAAACCAGCAAGCCCTCCGGTTCAACTGGCGCCTCGCGCACCCGCCAGCTGGCCGTCGTCGAACCCAAACAGCCCTGGCCGGTCCGGGTTGCAGCCGGTGCCTGGCTGGGTGTTGCCCACGTTGTGGGAGCGGGTATCCGCCGGATCGGCTACGACGTCAGCGACCTCGACCCCGGGGACCGCCGCGACGGCGCAGCCCTGTTCAACCTCGCACTAGGGGTCTTCGTCGCCACCTTTGCCTGGTGGGGTTTTCAGGGCTGGTTCCCGGACATGGTGTACGGAATCGTCAACGGCACCTTCGGCTGGATGTCGCTGCTGCTGCCGCTGATGCTCGTGGTCTGTGCCTTTCGGCTGTTCCGCCAGCCCGTCGACGGCCGCGGCAACAACCGGATCGGGATCGGTTTCCTGATCATGGCCTTCGCCGGTTCCGGCCTGGCCCACGTCATTGGCGGGCAGCCTACCGTTGCTGAAGGCTTCGACGGACTGCGCCGAGCCGGCGGAATGCTCGGCTACCTTGCCGCGGCCCCGCTTGCCGCCATCCACCCCGCTGTTCCGCTGGCCGTCTACAGCGTGCTTGCTTTTACGTCCCTGCTGATTGTCACCGCCACGCCGTTCGGCGCCATTCCGGGCCGGTTGCACGCCGCGTACGAGCACCTTATGGGCATCGACCTGCAAGATCAGTACACCGACGACGGCAACACCGGCGGCGACAGCACCGGCGGCCGCCACGACCGCAGCTACCTGGACGAAAACAGCACCCCTGCGCCGCCGAAAAAGAAGCGCCGCCGTCTTTTCGGCAAGGACCACGAGGACGAGTCCGGGCTCGAAGGCTACGTCGGCGACGAAGCGTTCGAGCGGGCACTAGTGGCGGACGAGGAAGCCGAAGCCGCCCGCGCCGCGAAGGACGCCACATCCGTCGCCCCCGGGGTGCGACGCCCCACCCAGGCGGAGCTAGCCATCGAAAAGATCAAGGCAGCCCAGGGTTTGGGGAGCGCCGCGGCCACAGTTGCAGGAGCGGCCGGGGAAAACGCCACCGAGGCGATCCCGCTGGTCACGCCGGGGATGGTCGCCGCAGGATCGCTGAATCCCGCCGCGCCGGCCCCCGGCGCCGCGGCCTTAGGTGCCGCATCAAAGGTCCCCGCGAATCCGGTGGCCCTGGCACCGCTGCCCACCCCCATCCCGCAGCGTACGGAGCAGCTATCGCTTGCCGGCGACGTTACGTACACGCTGCCGCCGTCGGACGTCCTGACCCCCGGCTCCATCCCGAAGGAGCGCACGGAAGCCAACGACGCGATTGTCGCTTCGTTGACGGAAACCCTGAACCAGTTCAACGTGGACGCCCAGGTCACCGGCTTCAGCCGCGGCCCCACGGTGACCCGCTACGAGATTGAACTCTCCCCGGGCACCAAAGTGGAGCGCGTCACGGCGCTCTCCAAAAACATCTCCTACGCCGTTGCGAGCTCCGATGTGCGCATCTTGAGCCCCATCCCGGGCAAGTCGGCGATCGGAATTGAGATCCCCAACACGGACCGCGAGACGGTGTCCCTCGGTGACGTGCTCCGCAGCCAAAACGCGCGGCGCACGGAGCACCCGATGGTCATGGGAGTCGGCAAGGACGTCGAGGGCGGCTACGTTGTGGCCAACCTTGCCAAGATGCCGCACCTGCTGGTCGCCGGGGCCACCGGTGCCGGCAAGTCCTCGTTTGTGAACTCGATGATCACCTCCATCCTGATGCGTGCCACACCCGACGAGGTCCGGATGGTTATGGTGGACCCCAAACGGGTGGAGCTCACCGCCTATGAAGGTGTCCCGCACCTCATCACTCCAATCATCACCAACCCCAAAAAGGCCGCCGAGGCCCTGCAGTGGGTGGTCCGCGAAATGGACGCCCGCTACGACGACCTCGCCAACTACGGCTTTAAACACATCGACGATTTCAACAAGGCCGTCCGTGCGGGGAAAGTCCACCCGCCCGAGGGCTCCAAACGGGTCATCCGGCCCTACCCCTACCTGTTGATCATCGTGGACGAGCTCGCCGACCTGATGATGGTCGCCCCGCGCGACGTCGAGGATTCGATTGTCCGCATCACCCAGCTGGCCCGTGCTGCCGGCATCCACTTGGTGCTCGCCACCCAGCGTCCCTCCGTGGACGTCGTCACCGGCTTGATCAAGGCCAATGTGCCGTCCCGGATGGCATTTGCCACGTCCTCGGTCACCGATTCCAGGGTGGTGCTGGACCAGCCGGGCGCCGAGAAACTGATCGGCCAGGGCGACGCCCTGTTCCTGCCGATGGGTGCGTCCAAGGCCATGCGTGTCCAGGGTGCCTGGGTCACCGAGTCCGAAATCCACAAGGTGGTCGAGCACGTCAAGGGCCAGCTCAAGGCCGTATACCGCGATGACGTGGCCCCGGAAGCGCCGAAGAAACAGATCGACGACGACATCGGGGACGACCTCGAGGTGCTGCTGCAGGCCACCGAGCTGGTGGTCACCACCCAGTTCGGTTCCACCTCGATGCTGCAGCGCAAGCTGCGCGTCGGCTTCGCGAAGGCCGGCCGGCTGATGGACCTGCTCGAATCCCGCGGTGTGGTGGGCCCCTCCGAGGGTTCCAAAGCCCGCGACGTCCTGGTTAAGCCAGATGACCTCGCCACTGTGCTGGCTGCCATGAAGGGCATGGAGGTGCCGGCCACGGCCGATTCGCAGACCGCAGCGCTGAGCGAGAACGCCAACGCGAACATCGCCCAGGGCGGCTACGCGGAGGACCTCGTCGCCGCCGACTTGGACCGTCGTACGCCGGCCACGGAGTACTACGACGGCGCCGACGGTGGCTCCGGTGGTGGCCCCACCGAGGACGACGGCGGTTCCGAGGACGCCTGGTCGCTCACCGGACGGTAGCCTAGGAACGTGACTAGCGCCGAAGCAAACAGCACCGGATCCGCTTCCGGGATCTGGAATCTGCCCAACATCCTGACGATGCTGCGGATAGTGATGGTGCCGTTTTTCGTCTGGTTCCTGCTGCTCGATGCCCCCGGGCTCGTCGCCCAGAACGGCGTATGGCGCTGGATCGCCGGGGCGACTTTCGCCGTTGCGATCTACACTGACAAGCTCGACGGTGACATTGCCCGCAGCCGCGGCCTGATCACCGACTTTGGCAAGATCGCCGACCCGATCGCGGACAAACTGCTGATCGGCTCGGCTCTTGTGATGCTCTCGCTGCTGCAGGAGCTGCCCTGGTGGGTCACCATCCTGATCCTGGTCCGGGAATGGGGCATCACCGCCCTGCGCTTCGTTGTTATCCGCTACGGCGTGATTCCGGCCTCGCGCGGCGGGAAACTCAAGACCGTCACCCAGACGGCGGCGATCTTCCTCTACATCCTTCCGCTGGCCCCGATCGCCCCGTGGCTTGGCGTTGTGGCCTTTGTGGTTATGATGGCGGCCCTCGCGATAACCGTTTGGACCGGCGGAGAATATGTCATCGAGGCCCTCAAGCTGCGCGCCAGCGGCATCCGGGCGCAGCAACAAAAGAAGCTGGAGGGAAGGTCATGAGCAGTCTCCACCCCGCGATTAACCTGCATCGGCTGGCCGAAGAGGCCGTCGCCGGAGCGATCGGCCGCGGACTGACCGTCGCCACGGCCGAATCCCTCACCGCCGGCATGGTCGCCGCGATGCTGGCCGACACCCCCGGTGCCTCCGGCATGCTCCAGGGCGGTGTGGTGTCCTACCAGAACACCGTAAAAGCCGACGTCCTGGGGGTATCCCGGGAACTGCTCGAGACCGTCGGAGCCGTCGACGGCCGGGTTGCCGAAGCCATGGCGGCGGGGGCACGCAGAATCTGCGGAGCCGACGTCGGGATCTCCACTACCGGGGTTGCCGGCCCCGAGCCGCACGGCGGCAAGGACGTGGGTTCCGTTTTTATCGGCGTCGCCACGGCGGAGGGTGCGACGTCGTACGCCTACAGCTTCGAGGGCAACCGGCCGGAAATCCGCGGCCAGGCCTGTGCCGCCGCGCTGGAACGGCTCCTTGAGATACTGGCAGGCGAAGGCGACCGGGCGTAAAGTTGCCGGGAACAAATCTGCACTGCGAATAGTTGTTACATTATGTCGCTTCCGTAGATAGGAGGCGCCTAGGATGAAAGCATCATCAGTGTCCGCTGTGACCGGCGGGCTCGACATAAAGAGGGAGCAAGGCGATACAGATGGTAAAGCAGCCCGTATCCGTTAACGGCGTTGTCCGCTGGAAGGATGTGGGCCTCGCCGATCAGGCTAAGAGCGAACAGAAGGAGCGCAAAATGGTTGTACTTCGTCACGAAATCGGTGATGTTCTGCGCGACGTCCGCCAACGCCAAGGCCGTACCCTCCGCGAAGTCTCGCACAGTGCCCGAGTGTCCCTGGGCTACCTGAGTGAGGTGGAACGGGGCCAGAAGGAAGCCTCCTCGGAGCTGCTCTCCTCGATCTGCTCGGCCCTGGATGTTCCGCTCTCCGGTATGCTCCGCGAAGTCAGTGACCGTGTTGCCGTCGCCGAAGGCGTTGCGGTTCCGGACACCGTCCCGCAGGAGTTCGCCCAGCGCTACGGCCGTGACCTGGACCGTGAGCTAAACTCCGAGCTCAACGATGAGTTGGCCAAGGGCCTCCTCTCCGGGGCACGCTAGCCCCGACTGGAACCACTCGACAAAGGACCCCGGCGGTGTGCCGGGGTCCTTTGTGTGTCCGGTGGGGTGGAACGAGGCAGCTACTGCGGTTCGTCGCGGGGAAAACCGTCACGCTCGTAGGTCGCGTTGAGCTTTGCAATGTAGCGTGAAAGGGTCTGCAGTTCTTCCGGCGGCCACTCGCCAAGCCGTTCGCGGAACACTTCGCGCCGCGCGTCCTGCACCTCATGCATCCTTTCCTCACCCACCGGCGTCAGCCGGATCATCTGGGCGCGGCCGTCGAGCGGATCGGCTTCCTTGGAGACCAGGCCGAGGCGTTCGAGGAAGGCGACCTGCCGGCTCACAGAGGGCTTTCCGACACCGAGGCTGGAGGCAAGTTCGGTCAGCCGCATGGAACCCTGGCGGCGGATGACAATCAGCAGTCCGTAGGCCGCCGGCTCCATGTCGGGGTGGACCTGGCGCGAGAGGTGGTGCGAGATGGACCGCGCGCGGCGCCAGAGCAGGCTCAACTGGTGCTCGACGTCGGTCAGCGCCGCGTCGGTGGAGTTATCAGTGACGCCGGGGAACCCAGGGCCTGCGGCGGGAATGCTCATGGCCACCATTCTAGAGTCCCCGGGGCACCGTGAGAGACTCTAGGGGTGCGAATCAGTGACTTTTGGCGCCTCATGGACGACGAATTCGGGGCCGGGTACTCCCGTGTCCTTGGCAGCTCCCTCGTCTTGGCCGGTGTCGGCGGCCGGACCGCCGACCAGGCCCTGGGCGCCGGCGTTGCCCCCCGGCAGGTATGGCTGGCGCTGTGCGACGTCCAGGATGTGCCGCCCGAGCGGCGGCTGGGCCGGGACGTCAAACCCCGCTGACGCAGACCCCGTGCGGCCGAACGAAGGGTCCGGCCCTGCGGCCACGCCGTGGCGGCGAACGACTGACACGCCGCGCCGATTGTTCGAATATCTGTTCGGGTAGGGCTATGCTTTTTTTAGAGCTTTTTCCACATATGCGGGGCAGGCAGACAACTCTGTCGGTGGGTGCCGGTAGTTTCAGTATCGACCGCAAACTGATCGTGACCGCAGATCAGGAACAGTACACAGGGCCCGAAACGGCCACTCCACAGCGAGAAAGTATTAGAGGTGTGAACCATGGCCGCAGCCCCGGATCGCCAGAAGGCGCTCGACGCAGCGCTTGCCCAGATTGACAAGCAGTTCGGCAAGGGCTCGGTAATGCGCCTGGGCGACGAAGTCCGTGCGCCGATCGAGGTCATTCCCACCGGCTCCATCGCCTTGGACGTTGCGCTGGGAATTGGCGGCCTGCCGCGGGGCCGCGTTGTGGAAATCTACGGTCCGGAATCCTCCGGTAAGACCACCGTGGCACTGCACGCTGTCGCCAATGCCCAGCGCCTGGGCGGCATCGCCGCATTCATCGACGCCGAACACGCACTGGATCCCGAATATGCCGCCAAGCTAGGCGTCGACACCGATGCGCTGCTGGTCTCCCAGCCGGACACCGGCGAGCAGGCCCTGGAAATCATGGACATGCTGATCGGCTCCGGCTCCCTGGACGTTATCGTTATCGACTCCGTCGCGGCGCTTGTTCCCCGCGCGGAAATCGAAGGCGACATGGGCGACAGCCACGTGGGTCTGCAGGCCCGACTGATGAGCCAGGCCCTCCGAAAAATTACCGGCCGTCTAAGCCAGACCAAGACCACGGCAATTTTTATCAACCAGCTGCGCGAAAAGATCGGCGTCTTCTTCGGGTCCCCGGAAACCACCACCGGTGGCAAGGCGCTGAAGTTCTACGCGTCCATCCGCATCGACGTTCGCCGGATCCAGACCCTGAAGGAGGGCGCGGACTCCGTCGGTAACCGCACCAAGGCCAAAATCGTTAAGAACAAAATGGCACCGCCCTTCAAGATCGCCGAGTTCGACATCATTTACGGCCAGGGGATCTCCCGCGAGGGCGGCATCATCGACATGGGTGTTGAACACGGGCTGATCAAGAAGTCCGGGTCCTGGTTCACGTACGACGGTGACCAGCTGGGCCAGGGAATGGAAAACTCCCGGCGTTTCCTGCGCGATAACCCCGAGCTGGCCACCGAGCTGGAACGGCTTATCAAGGAGAAGCTGGGCGTCGGAGTGAAGGCCCCCGCCGAGACCGAAGCATCCCCAAAGCTGAAGGCCGTTGACGGCTTCTAACCGCCGGCCGCGCCAGGGGGCAGGGTTCCCCGCCCGGAGCCCTGCCCCCGCCAACGAGAGGGATGCCGGGGTTAGCGCGGACCCGGCGGCCCTTGCCCGTGCAATTGTGCTCCGGCAGCTGACCAGCGCGCCCAAGACCCGGCTGCAGCTTGCCCGCAAGCTCGCGGAACGGGACGTACCCGACGACGTTGCCAACGCCGTGCTCGACCGTTTCGAAGAAGTGAAGCTCATCGACGACGCGGATTTCGCAGACATGTGGGTGCGGTCCCGTTCGCAGAGCCGCAAACTCGCCAAAGGGGCACTCCGGCGCGAACTCACCGAGAAGGGCATCGACTCGGACACCGCCGCCGCTGCCCTCGAACAGCTCAGCGACGCGGCCGAGGAAGATGCGGGCCGCGAACTGGTACGACGGAAACTCCGCGGCCTGACCGGCTTCGCGGACCGCGCAGAGCGCGACAAAACCACCCGCAGGCTGGCGTCCATGCTCGCCCGCAAGGGCTACCAACCTTCCCTGGCGTTCCGGATCGTCGGCGAAGTGCTGGATGCGGCCGTTGCAGGGTCCGGGCCGGAATCCTGGGAAACCCCGGCACGGCGCCGACCCGGTACCCTTAACAGGTGAGTTTGACCATTCCCTCCCCAGCAGCCGGCAACACCCCTTCCACGGACGCCTCGTCGGCACCCGGCGACGGGCCGGTGCCTGTGCCGCCCCGCACCTACCAGGTGCGCACTTACGGCTGCCAGATGAATGTGCACGACTCCGAGCGGATGTCCGGAATGCTCGAAGCGGCAGGCTATGTTCCGGCCGCCGGCGACCTCGCCGATGTTGTGGTCTTCAACACCTGTGCCGTGCGGGAAAACGCCGACAACAAGCTTTACGGCAATCTCGGCATGCTGGCGCCGGTCAAAGCCGCCAACCCGGGAATGCAGATCGCCGTCGGGGGATGCCTGGCGCAGAAGGACCGGGACACCATCCTGAAAAAGGCTCCGTGGGTGGACGCCGTCTTCGGAACACACAATGTCGGCGCCCTGCCGGCGCTGCTGGAACGGGCCCGCCACAACAACGAAGCACAGCTGGAAATCCTCGAGTCGCTCGACGTTTTCCCTTCCACACTGCCCACCAAACGCGACTCGGTGTATTCCGGCTGGGTATCGATCTCCGTTGGGTGCAATAACACCTGCACCTTCTGCATCGTCCCGGCCCTGCGCGGCAAAGAAAAGGACCGCCGCCCGGGAGACATTCTGGCCGAGATTCAGGCGCTCGTGGCCGACGGGGCGATCGAAGTAACCCTATTGGGCCAAAACGTGAATTCCTACGGCGTGGAGTTCGGTGACCGGCAGGCGTTTTCCAAACTGCTGCGCGCCTGCGGTGATATCCCGGGCCTGGAACGGGTGCGCTTCACGAGCCCGCACCCCGCCGCTTTTTCAGACGACGTCATCGACGCCATGGCCGAGACCCCGAACGTGATGCCGCAACTGCACATGCCACTGCAGTCCGGCTCGGACAAGGTCCTCAAGGAGATGAAGCGGTCGTACCGGTCCACCAAGTTCCTCGGCATCCTGGACAAGGTCCGAGCAAAGATTCCGCACGCCGCCATCTCCACTGACATTATCGTCGGATTCCCCGGCGAAACCGAGGAGGACTTCCAGGCCACCCTGGACGTTGTGGAGAAGTCCCGCTTCGCCACAGCCTTTACCTTCCAGTACTCCAAGCGGCCGGGAACGCCCGCCGCGGAGCTGCCGGACCAGCTCCCCAAAGCCGTTGTGCAGGAGCGTTTCGAACGCCTTACCGCACTGCAGGACAGGATTGCGGCCGAGGAGAACGCCCGCCAGCTCGGCCGGCGCGTCGAGGTGATGGTCACCGCCCATGCCGGGCGTAAGTCCGAGGAAACCCATCGGCTCTCCGGCCGGGCACAGGACCAGCGGCTGGTCCACTTCTCCGTGCCTGACGGCGCCGAGACGCCGCGCCCCGGTGACCTCGTTACGGTGACCATCACCGGGGCAGCGGCGTTCCACCTCGTCGCCGACCCGGCGACCGTGGCGGACTTCAGTCTTCGCCGTTCCCGCGCCGGCGACGCCTGGGACAGGTCGCAGGCGGATTCCTGCGGCGCCCCCGCCCCGGCATCGTCAGCCGGAACGAAGGGTGTGTCCTTGGGCATGCCGGCACTGCCCGTGCGCAGCAGCTAGCCCGTGAAAGCCTCGCAGGACGCCCCGGCCGGCCTGGAACCTGTCGCGGGAACCGGCGCCACGCCGGGAATGCCGGTGATCGCCGTCGTCGGGCCGACCGGCTCCGGCAAGTCCGATCTTGCCGTCTCGCTGGCGCTGGAACTCGACGGCGAAGTCATCAATGCCGACTCGATGCAGTTCTATCGAGGCATGGACATTGGCACCGCGAAAATCACCGAGGCCGAACGCAGGGGAGTGCCGCACCACCTTCTGGACATCCTGGACGTGACCGAGGAAGCCAGCGTCTCCGACTTCCAGCAGCACGCCCGAGGGCTCATTGCCGCCATCCATGCCCGCGGCAAACGCGCCATCCTGGCAGGGGGATCCGGTCTCTACGTCCGCGCAGCCCTTGACGTGCTGGAATTCCCCGGCACCGATCCGGTCATCCGGAGCAGGCTGGAGACCGAACTGGAAAACGACGGACCGGCGCTTTTGCGTGCGCGGCTCGAAGGCGTGGACCCGGTTTCCGCGGGCCGGCTCGGCGACGCGCGCCGGATTGTCCGCGCCCTGGAGGTGTTCGAGCTGACCGGGCGGCCTTTCAGCTCCTTTATGCCCAGCCGCGAGTACTTCCAGCCGGCCGTCCAGATCGGGCTCGAGGTGGACCGTGAACGGCTCCGGGAACGGCTCGCCCGCCGGGTACACACCATGGCTGACCGCGGGCTGCTGAACGAGGTCAGCAGGCTGGATGCGGCCGGACTCCGGCGGGGCAGAACAGCACCCCGGGCCCTCGGCTATGCGCAATTCCTCAAGGTCCTCGACGGCGAATCCGACCCAGCCCAGGCAGTGGCGGAAACCATCGTCGCGACCCGGCAGTTTGCCCGGCGCCAACTCACCTGGTTCCGCGCCGACCCCCGAATAGGCTGGCTCGACTGGCAGGACCCGGAACTGTTGGCCAAGGCCGCCGCGCTTTGCGGCGGAGCCGAGTGACCGGATCGTGGTGCCACGGCCGTTTTCCAGCGGCACGCCCCGCGACGGTACCCTTGGTGCATGGATGAAGACTTGGCCGTGGCCGCTGACCGTAAACCCTCCGGGGACAGTGCAGCCCTGGGCGGGCTGAAGTTTTCCAAAGGCCACGGGACGGGCAACGACTTTGTTCTGCTCGCAGACCCCCACGGCACCCTGGCGGTCACCCCGGAGCAGGTTGTCGCACTGTGTGACCGTCATCTGGGAATCGGCGGGGACGGACTGATTCGCGCCGTCCCGTCCCGGCTGCTCGCCGAGGGCCGCGAACTGTTGACGCAAAACCCCCAGGCCGAGTGGTTTATGGACTACCGCAACGGCGACGGCTCACTGTCGGAGATGTGCGGCAACGGTGTCCGCGTCTTTGTCCACTTCCTGGTCAGTGAAGGCCTGATTGAGCTTCCGGCCGGCGAAGCAACGACCATCGGCACCCGGGGCGGCGCCAAGACAGTCGTTCGCACCGCGTCCGGCTACGCGGTGGACATGGGCCCCTGGGAATTCATTTTCCCGGGTGAGGCCACCGCCCGGTCCATGGATTCGCTGGTCAGCGCCGCAGGGTTGGAAGTGGCACGGCCGGCGCTCTCCGTCAGCATGGGCAACCCGCATACCGTTGTGGCGTTGGCAGAAGCCGCTGAACTGGATGGCACGCAGCTCTTTACCGCACCCCACGTTGACCCTGCACCGCCGCACGGCACCAACGTCGAATTCGTGGTTCCCGCCGAGCCGCTGGTCCACGAGGGCGTCGGTACCATCACGATGCGCGTATATGAGCGCGGAGTCGGGGAAACCCAGTCGTGCGGCACCGGCGCCTGCGCCGCGGCCGTCGCGATCCGCCACTGGGCCGGCCAGGGCGCCCCGGACGCCTGGAACGTCCACGTCCCCGGTGGTGTGGTCGGCGTGAAGTTCTTCCTCGGCGCGGAGGGGCACGAGCATGTCGAACTCAGCGGCCCCGCCGTGATCGTCGCTAGTGGGACGCTTTCCTGACCCGAAGGATTCGAAACGACTTCGACGTGCTCTCCCGGGTCACGGTGAAGCCGCTGTCCAGCTCCGCTGCGAGCCAGCGCTGAAGGGAATCGGCACCGAGGTTCTTTTGCACTACCAGCCAAGCTGAGCCGCCCGGAACCAACCGCGGCAGCCACCGGAGCAGGAGTGCGTGCAGCTCGTCCTTGCCGATCCGGATCGGCGGGTTGGACCAGATGGTGTCAAAGCGAAGCTCAGGGTCGACGGCGTCGGGCGTGCTGGCCGTGACATTCTTCAGTCCCAGCAGCGCCGCGTTTTCGTTGCTCAGGGTCACACAGCGTTCGTTGACGTCGACGGCGTAGACGTGTGAGTGGGGTGCCCGCAGGGCCATAGTCAGCGCGATCGCGCCCCAGCCGCAACCGATGTCCAGCAATGTCCCCTGCGGCGCCGGCGCCGGGGCCTCGGCCAGCAGCACGGCAGTGCCTTTGTCGACACCGTCCGGGCTGAAGATGCCCGAGGACGTCTGCAATTGCCGGGTTGCCCCGGCCAGTTCCACTGTGAGTGGCTTGCGGGTGAACGGCCCGGCCGGCTGGGCGGTGAAATAGTGTACAGACTCCATAACCTGCCAGATTAGTTGCCTGCCTGCGCGGATGGGAAACCGGCAGGAGCCAGGTGCGCCGCCGGGCGGAGGCCAGTGCGTCCGGTCCGGGGGAACTTCGCCGTCTGCTAGGCTTAAAAGCATGTTCTTGAACTTCAAGTAGCCGGCGCGGGTTAAAAGGCGCGGGTTAGAGGCCCGGGTTAAAGGCTCGGATTAAATGGCCCGGGTTAAATCCCGTCCCCGCAGCGACGCAGGTAGTCACCTTCCGCTCAGCGCGCCACCCACGATGCTCCCGACATGGACCCACCGCTGGCGCCCGTCCCACTTGGAGATTGGCAGTGCTTATTGCGGCGCGGCCTGCGAAGCTTCTCGTCCTTCTCAAGGCGCCAACCGTGCCTGTTCCCTTTCCCGCCGCTCCGATGAGGAGCCCTTTATGCCCGAAGCGCCGTTGCCTCAGGCAACCCAGGAGTCCCGTTTGACCAATAGTCGTCAGCCCAGCGCGAATACCGCCCCACGCAGCACCGATCGGCACTATTCTGAAACTGCCAAACCTCTAAAGGAGACCATGACCAGTCAGCCCAACACCGGACCCGATTCAGCAGCCCAGGACATGAGTCCTGCGGAAATCCAGGCTGTCATCGACCGGATCCTCGCCAAGGACAACCCTGCCCGGGAGCCAGCCCAGACTGCCGGTGCGCCCGCCTCGGTGCTCGGCAAGGCGCAGGCCATTTCCCGGCGGGGCGAAGAGCACAGCAGCTACGACGGCGACCAACAGGACCTCGAGGAACGGCACGCACTGCGCCGGACCGCCGGGCTTTCCACCGAGCTTGAAGACGTCACCGAAGTCGAATACCGCCAACTTCGACTTGAGCGCGTCGTCCTGGCCGGGCTCTGGACCGAAGGGACCCTCGCGGATGCCGAGAATTCGCTCCGCGAACTCGCCGCACTGGCCGAGACCGCGGGTTCGGAGGTCCTCGACGGGATCGTCCAGCGCCGCCCCAAACCCGATCCCGGTACCTTTCTCGGCTCCGGTAAGGCCCAGGAGCTCAAGGACATTGTGATGTCCACCGGCGCGGATACCGTCGTCGTCGACGCCGAACTGGCACCCTCGCAGCGCCGCAGCCTGGAGGACATCGTCAAGGTCAAGGTCATCGACCGGACGGCCCTGATCCTGGACATCTTTGCCCAGCATGCCAAGAGCCGCGAGGGTAAAGCCCAGGTGGAACTCGCGCAGCTCGAATACCTGCTTCCACGGCTGCGCGGCTGGGGCGACTCGATGTCACGCCAGGCCGGTGGCCAGGTAGGCGGCGCCGGCGCCGGCATGGGTTCGCGTGGTCCCGGTGAAACCAAGATTGAACTGGACCGCCGCCGGATCCGCACCCGGATGGCCAAGCTGCGCCGTGAAATCGCAGCAATGAAGCCGGCGCGGGAAACCAAACGGGCCAACCGCCGTCGCAATTCCGTGCCGTCGGTAGCGATCGCCGGGTACACCAATGCCGGCAAGTCCTCGTTGCTGAACCGCCTGACCGACGCCGGAGTCCTGGTGGAGAACGCCCTGTTCGCCACGCTGGATCCGACGGTGCGCAAAGCCGAAACCTCGGACGGCCTGGGCTACACGCTGGCAGATACCGTCGGCTTCGTCCGTTCGCTGCCCACCCAGCTCGTGGAGGCATTCCGCTCCACCCTGGAGGAAGTCGCGGACGCGGATCTGATCCTGCATATCGTGGATGTCTCGCACCCGGATCCGGAAGGCCAGATCGCGGCCGTCCGGGCCGTCTTCAGCGAAGTCGATGCCCGCAAGGTGCCGGAAATCATCGTCCTGAACAAGGCCGACGCCGCCGACCCCTTTGTGATCGAACGGCTTAAGCAGCGCGAACCTCGCCACATTGTGGTGTCGGCACGCACCGGGGAGGGTATCCCGGAACTTCTCAAAGCCATCAGCGAAGGCATCCCGCGGCCCAGCGTGAAGCTGGAACTCATGATTCCCTACAACCGCGGGGACCTG
Organism: Arthrobacter sp. UYCu512; assembly: GCF_040547075.1. Classification (NCBI taxonomy): domain Bacteria; kingdom Bacillati; phylum Actinomycetota; class Actinomycetes; order Micrococcales; family Micrococcaceae; genus Arthrobacter; species Arthrobacter sp. UYCu512. Next base: position 23,005 of record NZ_JBEPPA010000003.1, on the reverse strand, counting down.
CTCAGCAAGCTGCACGAGACCGACGCCGAAATCCTTAGCCTGGACCACGAGGAAGCAGGCACCCGTGCCGTGGTGATGGTGCGTGAAGGCTTCGCCGCTGAACTGGATTCGTTCATCAGCAATGACTGAGGCAGCGGTGACCGGGGCGGAAGCCGACACGGACCACCCGGCGGGAACCGCCCGGGCAGCGGAGGACGCGGCCACGGCGGTCCCGGCGGCGGTGGACCCTGCCGGGACTGAACCGGACGCAAAGCCGCCGGCTCGAACAGGTGCCCGGGCCGGTGCGGAATTCGTCGTCGAACTGCTCGACCGCGCCGTGGCGGGAATGGGCGGCCAGAGCCGGGACGGCCAGCACGAGATGGCCCGGCAGGTGGCGCACGCGATTGACAGCGGCGACCACCTGCTGGTCCAGGCCGGCACGGGCACCGGCAAATCCCTCGCGTACCTGATCCCGCTGATCGCCCACTCGCTGGTCAGCGACAAGCCCACACTGGTCTCCACCGCCACCCTCGCCCTGCAGACCCAGATCGTTGGCAGGGACCTGCCCCGGCTGCTGAAGACCATCACCCCGGCGCTGGACCGGCCGGTCAAAATTGCCCTCGTCAAGGGACGGTCCAACTACGTGTGCCGGCATAAGCTCGACGGCGGCTTCCCTTCGGAAGAGCCGTCCGAAGGCCAGCTCTTCTCGCTCGGGGAGGATACCTCCGTGCCGCATTTTGCCGCCGCGATGGGCGGCCCGTCCTCCCAGCTCGGCAAGGAGGTCGTCCGGCTCCGCGACTGGGCCGAGGACACCTCGACGGGAGACCGGGATGAGCTTTTGCCAGGGGTCACCGACCGTGCGTGGCGGCAGGTCTCAGTTACCTCGATGGAGTGCCTTGGCGCGCAAAAATGCCCGCTGGCGGCAGAGTGCTTCAGCGAACTCGCCCGCCAGAACGCCGCGGACGCCGACGTTGTTGTCACCAACCACGCCATGCTGGCGGTCAGCGCCTTCGAGGGCCTCGCAGTGCTGCCGGAATACGATGTTGTGGTGGTCGATGAGGCCCATGAACTCCAGGACCGCGTGACCGGCGCGGTCTCCGGCCAGCTCTCCGTCGCGATGGTGCACGCCGCCGCGTCCGGGGCCCGGAAGCACACCGGCATTACGGTGGACGCGCTGAACAACGCCGCCGCCAACCTGGAACTTGCCATTGAGGGCGTCCCCGGCGGGCTGATGCCGAACGGGTTAAACAGTGAACAGCTGGACTGTGTCGACCAGTTGCGGGACGCGTGCCGCGCGGCCCTCTCGGATTCCAAGGGGGACAGCGCCAACACGGCCGACGGCGGCCGCCAGCTGGCGCGCTCGCGCCTGATGGTGATCCTGGAGCTATGCGAACGGCTGCTGGCGGCGCGGGAAAACCGTGAAGTGGTCTGGTTTTCCCGCAACAGCACCTTTGACCCGCAGCAGGGCTACTCCCAGCCCGACGAGTCCGCGCCCGCCCTGGTCAACATCGCTCCGCTCAGTGTCGCCGGCCGGCTCCGTGAGGGCCTCTTCGCGGACCACACTGTAATTCTGACCTCCGCGACCCTGGCGATCGGCTCCGCGTTCGAACCCGCCGCCGGCGGCTTGGGCCTGGTCGGCCCCGGGGCCCCCAGCTGGACCGGCGTCGACGTCGGTTCACCCTTCGAATACCCCAAACAAGGCATTCTCTACGTCGCCAAGCACCTGCCCAAGCCCGGCCGCGGCACGTCCCCGGAAGCCCTCGACGAACTCGAGAAGCTCATCCGCGCCTCCGGCGGCGGGGCGCTGTGCCTGTTTTCGTCCCGCCGCGCCGCCGAGGACGCAGCCGAGGCGATGCGGCCGCGGCTGGACGTCAGCATCCTATGCCAGGGCGACTCGACCATGACCGCGCTTGTAAAACAGTTCGCCGATGAACCGGACACCTGCCTCTTTGGCACCATGTCCCTGTGGCAGGGCGTTGACGTGCCCGGCGCCTCCTGCCGCCTCGTGGTGATCGACCGGATTCCGTTTCCGCGTCCCGATGACCCGCTGATGACTGCCCGGTCCCGCGCCGTGGCACAGGCCGGAGGCAACGGCTTTATGAGCGTTTCCGCGACCCACGCCGCCATCCGCCTGGCCCAGGGCGCAGGCCGGCTGATCCGGACCACCACGGACAGGGGAGTGGTGGCTGTGCTGGATTCACGGCTGTCCACCGAACGCTATGGCGGATTCCTCCGGGCGGCGTTGCCGCCATTTTGGCCCACCAACGATCCCGTGGTCGCCATGGCTGCCCTGGAACGGCTTGGGAAGGAATCCGGGCAGCCCAACTAGCGGCCGCTGACGGGACGGTTTGCAGTGTTTTGGTGCTCCCACCCGGTTCCTTGAACCGGGCCAGGGCTGCAGCACCGGGCCCTCGGCATTCCCTCCGCCGGCTCTCCATCAGGGGCCAGGGAAACTCAGGGGGCAGCGAACCTAAGGGGCAGGGAACATAAGGGGGCGGGGAACCGGGCCGAACGTGCCGGGGGTCATAAGGCCGCGGCCGGGCTACCGGCGCGCCGGGTCGTGGCCGGATCAAGCCGGCACCAACGCGGGCTACAGCGAGCGCAGTACCGAGACGACTTTGCCCATAATGACGGCGTGGTCGCCGAGTATGGGCTCGTACTGCGTGTTCTGCGGCAGCAGCCAGGTGTGGCCGTCGCGCTGCCGGAAGGTCTTAACGGTGGCCTCGTCGTCCAGCAGCGCGGCCACGATATCTCCGTTGACGGCGTCGCCCTGCTGGCGCACCACCACCCAGTCGCCGTCGCAGATGGCTGCATCGATCATGGAATCCCCGGCGACCTTGAGCATAAACAGCTCGCCGTGGCCCACCAGCTGGCGGGGCAACGGCATCACGTCCTCAACGACCTGATCGGCCAGGATCGGACCGCCGGCCGCGATCCGGCCCACCAGCGGCACCATGGCGGTGTCGGTGGCACTGCTCAACTCGGACACGGACAGCCCGCCCACGGTCCGCAGCCCGCCGGCCTTGGCGGCTGGGATCTTTGTGCTTCCCTCATCGAGGGTCAGCGGCATCAGCACTTCCATGGCACGCGGGCGCTTCGGGTCGCGCCGCAGGTAACCCAGCTTTTCCAGTTGTGCGAGCTGGTGGGTGACGCTGGAGAGGCTGGCCAGTCCTACCGTGTCGCCGATCTCGCGCATGGACGGCGGGTAGCCGTTGTCCGTCACGGAGCGCTGGATAGTTTCCAGAATCTTCTTTTGCCGAACGGTAAGGCTCTTCGGTGGCCGGGCAGCCTGCGGGCCCCGCTGGGTGGCCCTGCCGCCAGTGGCTTGTGCTGCCATGTTCGCCAACGCCTTTCCGTTCCGCCCGGCTGCCGTGGCTGCGGCCGCCGGGAACTTCCGGCCTGAAATGTCAGACCCTGCTGATCAACTGCAGAAGTGGTTGTTCTTTGAGTCAAACCTAGGCCAGCCACACCGCTTTTTCAAACATTTGTTCTAGCGAGTCTCGACAATGTTCGTTAATAAGTGCTAAAACAGAACTAACAAGATTCGAACATGTGTTCTATTACTTAGTTGCCCGTGCAGGGCATGGCGTTCGGTTGTTTGTTCGAAAGTTAGGCCGGTTGGCGGCACGTATGTGGAGTGCGCCGGGCGGCACAGTATGGTCCAGGAAGGGCTCAGTTCATGTCAGCATCAAGCGCGTTTCACGACACTTTCGGCCGCGACGCATTCGGCAACTACGGCCGGCACGACGCCGGCGCACCCGGCGGCGGGTCCGCCCCTGCCGTGCAGGACAGCCCCGGCAGCCGGCAGCTCAACGCCGTCCGCGGGCCGCGTGCCCGGCAGGCGCCGCTGAAGCTCACCCGCCGGGGGCGCCTTGTTTTTATCGGCGTGCCGCTGATGCTGCTGGCTGCACTGATTTTGACCCTGAGCGGCTTCCTCAACGCGCCCGCCAAAGCGGCAGAGTCCACCGCTGAGTTGTCACCCACACCAACTGTCACCGTGACGGTGCAGCCGGGGGAGTCGCTCTGGGCCATTGCCGCCGCCGTGGTGCCCAGCCGTGACCCCCGCGACGTCGTTGCCGACATCATCGAGCTGAACAACCTCGAGGCGGCACGCGTGGTGCCGGGCCAGGCCCTTTTCATTCCGTCCACGTAGGGCCATTGAGCGATGGGTCAGGTGTCACAGTTTCCGGGCCCGCGGCGATCTCACTTAAACTAGTGAGGTGACTGACCAGTTAGAGCGCCTGAACCGACTTCCCCTCCGGACCAATCTTCGCGGACTGACGCCCTACGGTGCGCCGCAGCTTGACGTTCCCATCCTGCTGAACGTCAATGAAAACACCCACGGTGTCCCGGCCGATGTGCTCGCCGCGATCTCGGAGGCGGTTACCCTTGCCGCCGCCGGCCTGAACCGCTATCCGGACCGCGAGTTTACGGAGCTGCGCGAAGCCCTTGCGGAATACCTGGGCCACGGGCTGGGCGCGGAGAACATCTGGGCGGCAAACGGTTCCAACGAGGTGCTGCAGCAGATCCTCCAGGCCTTCGGCGGTCCGGGGCGCACTGCCCTTGGTTTCCCTCCCACGTACTCTATGTATCCGCTGCTGGCCGCCGGAACGGACACCGGATACATCACGGGCATCCGTGCCGAGGACTACGGCCTGAGCGCCGGCTCGGCCGCCCGCCAGGTCCGGGAACTGCAGCCGAATATCGTCTTCCTGTGTTCCCCGAACAACCCCACCGGTACGGGTCTGGGCCTGGACGTGGTGAAGGCCGTGTACGAAGCCGGCGAAGCCAGCCAGACGATAGTGATCGTCGACGAGGCGTACCACGAGTTCGCCCACGACGGCACGCCGAGCGCCCTCACCCTCCTGCCCGGGCGGGAGCGCCTGATCGTCTCGCGCACCATGAGCAAGGCTTTTGCCCTTGCCGGTGCCCGCGTTGGCTACATGGCGGCAGCGCCCGAGGTCACCGATGCGCTGCGGCTGGTGCGGCTTCCGTACCACCTTTCGGCGATCACCCAGGCAACAGCCCTGGCCGCCCTGCGGCACCGGGTCGCCCTGATGGCGGATGTTGAGGACATCAAGCGACAACGGGACAGGATAGTTGCCGAGCTGCAGCGTATGGGCCTCAAGCCTGCTGCCTCTGATTCGAACTACGTCTTTTTTGGCGGTCTCGACAGTCCGCACGAGGTCTGGCAGGGGCTGCTGGACGCGGGTGTGCTCATTCGGGACGTTGGCATCCCCGGGCATCTGCGGGTCACTGCGGGCACTGAGACGGAAACCACAGCATTCCTCGGAGCCCTCGAGCGACTCCTGGCCGGCCGCGCAGCGCCGCCCGCCTAGACTTAACACCGGACATCCACACTGCCTGCACGCCGGGCACCGTCGTCATCCAAAGGACACCCACATGAGCATCCCCGGATCAACCGCTACCGAGGGCCGGACCGCACGCATGGAACGGACCACCAGCGAATCTTCCGTCCTTGTCGAGATCAACCTGGACGGAACCGGCGTCTCGGACATCAGCACCTCGGTCCCGTTTTATGACCACATGCTGACGGCGTTGAGCAAGCACTCCCTGATCGACATAACAGTCAAGGCCACCGGGGACACACACATCGACGTCCACCACACGGTCGAGGACGTCGCCATCACCTTCGGCGAGGTCCTGCGCACCGCCCTCGGCAACAAAGCCGGGATCCGGCGCTTCGGCGAAGCAACCGTCCCCCTCGACGAGGCGCTTGCGCACGCCGTGGTGGATGTTTCCGGCCGCCCGTACCTCGTCCACGGCGGCGAGCCTGCCGGCCAGGAGTACCACCTGATCGGTGGACACTTCACCGGTTCCCTGACCCGCCATGTGTTCGAAGCGATCACCCTGCACGCAGGGATCTGCCTGCACATGAACGTCACCGCAGGCCGGGATCCGCACCACATCGTTGAAGCCCAGTTCAAAGCCTTTGCCCGGGCCCTGCGTGCGGCCATTGAGCCTGATCCGCGCGTCGAAGGCATCCCGTCGACCAAGGGTGCCCTGTGACCGGCAAAGTGCTGAAGGACGGCGCCATCACCAACCCGGATGCCGGCAGGAAGCCAGCGTCGCCCGAGGGCAAGCCAACAGTCACGGTGCTCGACTACGGCTCGGGAAACATCCGTTCTGCCGTCCGCGCGCTCGAACGGGCCGGCGCCGAGGTTATCCTCAGTTCCAAGCCGGACGATGTGCTCAACGCCGATGGCCTCGTGGTCCCCGGCGTGGGCGCGTTTGAAACGGTGATGCGCGAACTCAAAGCCGTGGACGCCATCCGGATGATCGGCCGGCGCGTCGCCGGGGGCCGCCCGGTGCTTGCCATCTGCGTTGGCCTCCAGGTCCTCTTCGAAGCCGGCGTCGAGCACGGCACCGAAGTCGAAGGCATGGGGGAGTGGCCGGGGAAGGTCGAGCTCCTCCCCGCCGACGTGGTACCGCACATGGGCTGGAACACGGTTTCCGTTCCGGCTGGCTCCCGGCTCTTCGCAGGTGTCGAAAGCGAACGCTTTTACTTCGTGCACTCCTACGGTGTTCAGGAGTGGGACTTCGAGGTGGTCCAGCCTCGGATGAGCGCGCCGCTCGTTACGTGGTCGGAGCACGGGGCGCCGTTCATTGCGGCCGTGGAAAACGGCCCGCTGTGCGCCACCCAATTCCACCCCGAAAAGTCCGGCGACGCCGGTGCCCGCCTGCTCCGGAACTGGGTCGGGGGTTTGCGGGGACGAGCCGGGACGGCGGTAGCCACAAGCCCGAAGGCCGCCCCGGCCGACGCAGCCCCGGAAGCCGGGACCGCCTAGATGTGGTCCTTGGTCCTGATGGGGCTCGCCGGGCTGCTCGTCGGCGGTGCGCTGTCCTTCCGCCAGCAGAAGAGTCCGCGCTGGGTTCAGGCGGTCTTTTATGTCCTGGCCGGGATGGCGCTGCTCGCCGCGTACCTCCTGACGCTTCCCGCCGCCTGACCCCCCGCCGCCTGCCCCCCGCCGCCTGACCCCCCCCGCCGCACCCTGCCCCCCCGCTGGACCGACTCCCGCTGAACCGACTCCCGCTGAACCGACTCCACGCCGCACCCTGACCACCCGACGTCCCTGAAGAGCTGAGGATCCACGATGACCACCGAAACCCCGCTGCCCGTGCTGGAGTTGCTGCCCGCCGTCGACGTTGTCAACGGCCAGGCAGTCCGTCTCGTCCAGGGCGAAGCCGGCAGCGAAACGAGCTACGGCACCCCGTTGGATGCGGCGCTGAACTGGCAGCAGCAGGGCGCGGAATGGGTCCACCTCGTTGACCTCGACGCGGCCTTCGGCCGCGGTTCCAATGCCGAACTGCTCCGCGAAGTGGTTGGCCGGCTCGACATCAAAGTCGAACTCTCCGGCGGCCTGCGCGACGATGAATCGCTTGAGAAGGCTCTTGACCTCGGCGTAGCCCGCGTGAACCTGGGCACCGCCGCCCTGGAGAACCCGGAGTGGACCGCCCGGGTGATCGAGCGCTTTGGTGACAAGATCGCCGTCGGCCTGGACGTCCGCGGCACCACACTGGCCGGCCGCGGCTGGACCAAGGAAGGCGGGGACCTCTGGGACGTCCTCGGACGCCTCGAGGAAGCCGGTTGCTCCCGCTACGTCGTCACCGACGTCACCAAGGACGGCACCCTGCAGGGGCCCAACGTGGAACTGCTGCGCCAGATGGTGGAGAAGACCGGCAAACCCGTTGTAGCCTCGGGCGGGATTTCCAGCCTCGAGGACCTCAAGGTCCTGCGCTCCCTCGTGCCGCTCGGCGTCGAAGGCGCGATCGTCGGCAAGGCCCTCTACAACGGCAATTTCACCCTGCCTGAAGCCCTCGACGCCGCCGGCCGCCGCTAGCGCGCGCGCAGCATGGAGCACCTCTCCGGGGAAGAGCGCACGCCTGGTGACCGGGCCCCGGCACGGCCGCTGCCCGGTCATATCGCGGCGGCCCTGGCCGGCGCCGGCGGTCCGACAGACTCGGCAGGCCAGCCCTGGTCCGGCCGCACCTTGGCCGGCGAAGCTGCCAGCGTGCACAACTTCGAGAACGACGACGGCGCAGCCGACGCCGGTTACCTCGCGGCGCTGACCGCACTGGCCGCCGGCGCCGGCGACGAAGCGGCGGTGGTGGCCGCGCTGTCGACCGCGCGGGTGTTTGTGCCGATTCTCGCCACGCTCGCCGAAGAAGGCGTTGGCGTTGCGGACCTGCATTCAGACAAGCAGGCCGATATGGCCCTCGTGACCCTCAAGGCGCCCGACGGCCGGACGGCGATGCCGGTGTTCACGTCCGCCGCTTCGCTCGCCGCCTGGCACCCGCATGCTCGCCCGGTGGCGGTCCATGCCGCCCGCGCGGCACTCTCCGCGGTCGCTGAGGGCGCGGAACTGCTGGTGCTGGACCCGGGTTCTCCGATCACCTTTGTGGTTCGGCGGCCGGCAGTGTGGGCCCTCGCGCAGCAGCGGGGCTGGACACCGTCCTATGCTGATCCGGAGCTGGCCCGGAGCCTTGGGGCGGCCGCCGTTGGCTTTCCTGCCGTTCGGCGGGTGGAAATTCATTGTGGCGGCGGAGTCGCCTCGCTTGCGGCCGATGGAAGGCAGCTTCCCGGCGGCGGCTCCGGCCCGGAACTCCGGGTGCTGCTGTACCTTGAAGACGGACTCGACGCCGCCGGCGTCCAGGCCATCGTGTCCGGTCTTAATGACGCCTGGGCGCGGAATGAAGTTTTTGCCGAGCGGGTTGACTCGATCGAAGTCAAACTGCAGCGCGCGGCGGAATAGGCCCCGGCCGGCGGGGGAGACTCCGCCGGCCCGGGCACGACCAGTAAGGATGTGATCCGTGAACTTCGCGATATACCGGGAGTTGCTGGCCGTTCAGCCGATCAGGCGGCTCCTGCTGATCGGAATGGTGGCCCGCATCCCGCACTCCGCTGCCGGCGTCTTACTGACCCTGCACATTGTGCTGACCCTCGGCCAAGGCTATGCGGCTGCCGGGGCAGCGGCCGCGGTGATGACAATTGGCATTGCCGTCGGTGCACCCTGGCGAGGACGGCGGGTAGATACTGTCGGGCTGCGCCGCGCGCTTATTCCCTCCGTCGTCTCTGAGGCGGTCATCTGGTCAGTGGTGCCGCACGTGTCCTACGAAGTGCTTTTGCCGCTGGTCTTTGTTGGTGGCCTGCTGACGCTGCCGATCTTCAGTGTGGTGCGCCAGTCCCTCGGCGTGCTGGCCTCCGGCGAACAGCGCCGGACGGCCTTCGCCCTGGACGCCATCTCCACCGAGTTGGTCTTTATGATCGGACCCGCAGCGGGTGCCCTGGTCGCGACCGCCGGACAGTCGGTGTTGGGGCTGACAATTGTCGGCATTGCCACCTCGGTTTCCGGGCTCTTCCTGATGTGGTTCAACCCGCCGACCCGCAGTGCCGAGTCTGACGGTGAGTCCGATGCCGTCTTTGGCGCCAGCCAGCAGGACGCCGCCGAAGCCGCCGTCGTGGCAGCCGCCCCGGCGCACCTGCAGGAAGCCGCGGCCGAATTCGTCCCGCTTGCCGCCGCGGAGGACAGGCGGCTGGCGCCGGCCGGGCTCCGGCGCAGGGTCATCCACAATTTCAGCTGGTTCACCACCGCGGTCGCCGCGGTCTTCGCAGTTGCCGGCGGTGCCGGGATGGTCCTGAGCGGCACCGACGTCGGGATCGTGGCCGCCCTCGAAACCGGTGGCCACCAGGGTGAGATCGGACTGGTCTTCTTTTTCTGGTGCGCCGCGTCGGTGATCGGTGGTTTGCTGTATGGCGCCATGCACCGGCCGATCTCGCCGATCCTGCTGCTCCTTGGTATGTCCGCACTGACCATCCCGATGTCCTTGGCGCAGGACACCTGGACACTCAGCATCCTTTCGCTGCTGCCGGGACTGTTGTGCGCGCCGGTGCTGTCGGCCGCCTCTGAGAAGGTTGCCGAGCTCGTCGACGAGCGGCGCCGCGGCGAGGCGATGGGCTGGTACGGCTCGGCGCTGACCGGCGGCGTCGCGTTCGGCGCACCGCTTGCCGGGGTCTTTATCGACGGCGTCGGGCCCACCACCGGATTCCTGGCGGTCGGGGCGGGCGGGGTGCTCCTGTGCCTCGTGGGCCTGGTGCTGCAGCAACGCCGCCGCCGGCGCCTCGCTTCAGCCTGAGCCCCGGCCCGGACGGACCGCCGCTGGCCCGGCAGTTGCATGGACGACGGCTTTAACGGGGACGGCGGGCGGACCACAATGGTCTGCCCGCCGTCCCCGCGTACTCGCTGGTTTGCCGGTGGTGCCTAGTTGACTGCGCCGGTGTATTTTTCGCCCGGACCCTTGCCCGGGGCGTCCGGGATGACGGACTCTTCTCGGAAGGCCAGCTGCAGGGACCGCAGCCCGTCGCGCAACGGTCCGGCGTGCTGGGAACCGATTTCAGGCGCCGCCGCGGTGACGAGTCCGGCCAGCGCCGTGATCAGTTTGCGTGCCTCGTCAAGGTCCTTGAGTTCGTCGGCGTTCTCTTCGGCGGCCAGCCCAAGCTTCACTGCTGCGGCACTCATCAGGTGCACTGCGGCGGTGGTGATGACTTCGATTGCGGGCACCTCGGAGATGTCGCGGATCTGCTGTGAAACGTCGCCTTGGGCGTCGGCGGGCTCGTAAACGTGTGAATTACGCTCTGATGTGCTCATGCTGGTAAGCTTGTCACAGACCGACTGATTGTCGTTATTCCACTGTTTGCGCCGTTAGTTCACCGCTGCGGCCCAGCGTCGGGACAAGTCCGAACCCGCCATGCCCGTCATGGAGGTGCGTCGGACGGAATTTGTTCTGTAGAATCGATTTTCAGTTTGCAAGCGGAGTTCTCTCCCACCCGCGTCAGCCGCTCTCCTTCGGGAAGCTTCGCAAGAAGTAAGGTTGCCGGGTACCTGGTCGGGCATTCTTCCCGGGCGTCAGCCCGGCAGGATGTATGCCGCCTCATTCGAGGCCGGCAGCGCCGATCTTCGAGGCCTTCGATTGCTCCGGCAATTGGGGGCCTTCTCTTTTTGCCGGTGGAATACCCCCTTACGAACACAGGAGCCTTAACATTAGCGAGCCAAGAATCAATGAGCGTATCCGCGTCCCCGAGGTGCGGCTGGTCGGCCCTGCAGGCGAACAAGTAGGCGTTGTCCGTATTGAGGATGCCCTGCGTTTGGCTGCCGAGTCCGATCTTGATCTCGTTGAAGTTGCACCGCAGGCCAAGCCTCCGGTGTGCAAGCTGATGGACTTCGGCAAGTACAAGTACGAAGCCGCGGTCAAGGCACGTGAAGCCCGGAAGAACCAGACCAACACGGTCCTGAAGGAAATTCGCTTTCGCCTGAAGATTGACACCCACGACTACGAGACGAAGCGCGGCCACGCGCTCCGCTTCCTCGGCGCCGGAGACAAGGTCAAGGCCATGATCCAGTTCCGAGGCCGTGAGCAGCAGCGTCCCGAGATGGGCATCCGTTTGCTCCAGCGCTTCGCGGACGACGTCGCCGAGGTTGGCGTCGTGGAGTCCAGTCCCCGGATCGACGGCCGCAACATGGTTATGGTCGTTGGCCCGCTCAAGAACAAGGCAGAAGCCAAGGCAGAAGCCCGCCGGGCGTCGCAGCGGGCGGACGCCAAAGCCGAGAACGAAGCCAAAGCTTCAGGCCGCGTCGAAACCTCGGCACCTGATGCACCCTTGACCCAGTCGCTCGCGGATCTTCTTCCCGAGGGCTACCAGGTCCGGACCGAGGCGCCAGCAGCTGAGGAGGCCGTGCCAGCGGCTCCGGCCACGGAAGCCTTGGCAGCGGAAACCGTCCCCGACGTCGTCGAAGAGCCGGCGGAAACGGTCAAGGCTGACGCCGTCGCGGCCGACGCTGCCAAAACCGCCGAGGCTCCGGCCGCCGCGGCAGAGAAGGCCCCGGCTGCTAAGGCTGCCGTCCAGGAAAAGCCGAAGCAGGAGGCCGCCAAGGCCGCTCCGAAGCGTGAGGCGCCCAAGGCCGCCGCCAAGCCGGCAGTTAGCAAGGCCCCGGCAGCGCCCAAGTCCGCAGCCACGGCTCCGGAGGCTCCCGCGGCCGCTCCGGCGGCAGCACCGAAGCCGGTTGCTGCCCCGAAGCCGATCCCGCGGCCCTCGGCACCGAAGCCGGCCGCCCGGCCGGCCGCTCCAAAGGCCGCCGTCAAGCCGGCCGCCAAGAAGACCAACTAGTTCAGGGCTGCCGGACAGCAACGTCCGGCAGCAAGCAACCAGCACGCCGCCCGCAGGGGCGGCTGCACGAAAGACTGCAGACCCTGTCTGCGGATACGTAAGGAGATCGGTTCCCATGCCGAAGATGAAGACCCACAGTGGTGCTAAGAAGCGCTTCAAGCTGACCGGCAGCGGCAAGCTGCGCCGCCAGCAGGCTAACCGCCGCCACTACCTCGAGCACAAGTCCTCCAGGCTGACCCGCCGCCTCGCCGGCGACAAGATCGTCTTCAAGGGCGACGCCAAGGTCATCCGGAAGATGCTCGGCATCTAAGTTCCAAGTTCTCTGACTATTGCCACCTGGCAGTAGTCAACTACCAAAAAGGCTTCTCAGGCCAGCCGGTTTCTCCGGCAGTAGATGCTTGGGATCAGATTTTCTAAGGAGTACGCACGTGGCACGTGTGAAGAGGGCGGTCAACGCCCACAAGAAGCGCCGGGTTATTCTTGAGCGCGCCAAGGGCTACCGTGGACAGCGTTCACGCCTGTACCGCAAGGCCAAAGAGCAGCTGCTGCACTCGTTTGTGTACAGCTACGGTGACCGCAAAAAGAAGAAGGGCGACTTCCGCCGCCTCTGGATCCAGCGCATCAATGCTGCCTCCCGCGCCAATGGCCTGACCTACAACCGTCTGATCCAGGGCCTGAAGGCCGCTGAGGTCGAGGTTGACCGCCGGATGCTGGCCGAACTTGCCGTCTCCGACGCCAACGCCTTCGCCGCTCTTGTCAAGATCGCCAAGGACTCGCTGCCCGCCGACACGTCAGCTCCGGCCGTGCAGGCCGAAGCTGCACCGGCCGCTTCGAAGCCGGCTGCGAAGAAGGCCCCCGCCAAGAAGGCCGCTGCCAAGCCGGCCGCCGACACGGCTGCCAAGTAGTACCTGAGCTCGTTCACGGACTACCGCGTTCAAGAACCGGCTCGAAAAGCTACTAAGGTTCTTATATGAACGAAACCGGGCGCCCGCAAGATGATGTACTTTCCAACCCTCGAGCTGATCGAGTGAGGAAGGTGGCACAACTTGCCGGGCGCCCGGCCCGTTTAAAGCGCCGCGAGTTCCTGGCCGAGGGGCCGCAGGCGGTCCGGGAGGCCTTGGTGCTGCACCGGAAGAGGCTGGCCGCGGGGGAGCCGGGCATTGTCTATGAGGTTTACGCGAGCGAGTCCTGCCTGGATCGGCACCCTGACCTGGAGACACTCGCCGAGGGCACCACAGCCTTTTTAGCCACCGACGAAGTCCTCGCCGCGATGGCGGATACGGTGACCCCGCAGGGTGTGCTCGCGGTCTGCGGCTTCCTCGATGTGAGCCTGGAGACGGTACTTGACGCCGGCCCGCGGCTGGTGGCGGTGTTGTGTGAGGTCCGCGACCCGGGTAACGCCGGCACCGTTCTGCGGGCAGCGGACGCGGCCGGCGCGGATGCTGTTGTCCTCACCGCTTCCAGTGTGGACATCTACAATCCCAAGGCGGTCCGATCGACGGCCGGGTCACTCTTTCATCTGCCAGTGGTGCTTGGTGCCGAGCCCGGGGAGCTGGCGGCCCGCTGCAAGGAACGTGGCATCGGAGTTCTCGCCGCAGACGGCGGAGGGGAACTTAATCTGGACCGGCTCCAGGACCAGAACGCTGCCCGCCGGCTGGGCGCACCGGCACCTGACGCCGGGTACGCGCTGGAAAGCCCGACGGCATGGCTCTTCGGCAACGAAGCCCAAGGGCTCTCCGATGAAGAGCTCGCCCTGGCCGACCACCGGGTGGCCGTGCCGGTCTACGGCGCGGCTGAAAGCCTCAATCTGGGGACCGCGGCAACCGTCTGCCTCTACGCCAGTGCCCGCTCGCAGCAAGACGTCGGAGCCCCGCAGAGCTAAGCCCCGCAGAGTCAGGCTCACAGAGCTAGCCTCACAGAGCTAGCCCCACAGAGCTAAAGGCCCGCATAGTTAGGCCCGCATAGTTAGGCCCGCAGAGTCAGGGACCGCGGGGCCGCTCCGGGTCCCGTGGCTACAACGAGCAGGGCACAAAAGTACGGCGGGGGTCCACCGCAAGGTGGGCTCCCGCCGTTGTGCCTGTGTAGTTATGTGGTCTTGTTGCGCCCCGTGATGGCGCCGTAGACGCCGGCAACCACCAGGCCGCCGACAATGGCCAGGACCCAGGAACCGAGGTTCCAGAATTCCATCTTGCCGCCGCCGAAGAGCAGGTCGCCGATCCATCCGCCGACAATAGCGCCGACAACGCCGAGTACAAGACTGGTAACCCAGCCGCCGCCGACACTGCCAGGCATAACTGCCTTGACGATTGCACCTACTATGAGTCCGAGAATGATCCAGCCAAGAAAGCCCATTACTCCTCCTACATATTCGTCGGCATCCAAAGGGTGAATCCCGATTATGACTTCAAGCTAACATAGGCCGGTTTGCTTGTCAGTAGCCGCACACCCAATTGTTATTTGCCCCGCCGGACCGGTCGCCCCGGGTGCTGGCGGCGGGGCAAGAGCAGGTACGGTATTCCTTGTGGGCGCGCGCATCGGCCGGAGTCCACCACCTTCCCAAACCCCTTAGAAGAGGCTCTCTTGGCTGCAAATGGCGGTACCAAGGCGATTGTTGCGGCGCTTGCCGCCAACCTGACTATCGCCGTCCTGAAATTCGTCGCGTACTTCCTGACTTTTTCCTCATCAATGCTGGCCGAAGCGATCCACTCGCTCGCGGACTCCGGCAACCAGCTCCTGCTGCTGGTGGGCGGCAAGCGTGCCAAACGGGCGGCAAGTCCGGAGCATCCGTTTGGATACGGCCGGGAGCGCTACATCTACGCCTTTATCGTCTCAATCGTGCTGTTCAGCGTGGGCGGCCTCTTTGCTTTGTATGAAGCGTGGGGAAAGCTCCAGCACCCACACGCCATCGAAGGTGCGTTCTGGTGGGTCCCGCTCGCCGTCCTGATCGGTGCCGTCATCGCGGAGTCGTTTTCGTTCCGGACAGCCGTCATCGAATCCAATCCCCTCCGCGGCAAGCAGGGCTGGGTCAAGTTCATCCGCAGCGCCAAGCAGCCGGAGTTGCCCGTTATCCTGCTCGAGGACTTCGGCGCGCTTGTGGGCCTGTTCTTCGCGCTCTTGGGCGTCAGCCTGACCCTGCTCACCGGAAACGGCATCTGGGATGCCCTGGGTACTGCGATGATCGGCTTCCTGCTGGTTGCCATCGCCGCTGTGCTTGCCATCGAAACCAAGTCACTGCTGCTCGGTGAATCGGCCACGAAGGACGACGTCACCAGGATCCGGGTGGCCATCGAATCCGACGGCACCTCGATCATCCACCTCAAGACCCTGCACTTGGGTCCGGAGGAACTGCTCGTCGCGGCGAAGATCAGCATCGGCAGCTCCGACACCGGCCGGGAAATCGCTGCGGCTATCGACAGTGCCGAGACCCGGATCCGGCAAGCTGTTCCGATCGCGCGGGTTATCTACCTTGAACCGGACCTCCAGCGCGTCAACGCCACCTGACCGGTCATGATGCTGAGGGGCCGCTGATCCGGGAACCGCAGTGCGGCTACCGGACCAGCGGCCTCTTGCGTTCCACCCGTCCGCTGATGAGGGCGATTCCAAGGCCCAGCAGCGCCAGCACGGCTCCGACCAGCGCGGGAGCGACGTACCCCCAGCCCCAGGCGATGACAAGCCCACCCAGGAATGCGCCCAAGGCGTTGGCCACATTAAGGGCCGCATGGTTGAGCGAGGAAGCCAGCGACGGGGCGTCGGGAGAAGCGTCCAGCAGCCGCGTCTGCAGGGCCGGGACAAGCATGGCGCCGGCCGCGCCGACCACGAAGACCATCAGGTACGCGGACCACGGCCAATGCACGGCCACCGCGTAGGCCACAAGTGCCGCGGCAATGCCCGGCAGCACCCAGTAGATCGTTCCCATCACTGACTTGTCCGCGATCCGGCCGCCAACGATGTTCCCGACCACCATGCCCACCCCGTACAGCGCGACAACGGCCGGGAGCCAGGCCGAGGGAATGCCCGCCACGGAGGTCATGGTGTGCGCAATGTAGGTATAGGTGGCGAAGAAACCGCCAAAGCCGACGACGCCAATCAGGATCGCCAGCCAGACCTGGAGCCGTTTAAGGGCGCCCAGCTCACGGCGGAAGCTCGCATCGGCGTGCGGCTTCTGGAACGGCACAAACTTTGAAAGCATCACCAGGGTCAGCACGCCGATCCCGCCGACCAGCAGGAACAGCAGCCGCCAGCCATACGTCTGGCCCAGCCAGGTGCCGAACGGTACGCCGATGACATTGGCGACGGTCAGGCCGGCCATCACCATCGAAATAGCCCAGCCGCGCCGGGTCGGGGCGACCAGTGACGCCGCAATCACCGCAGCAACACCAAAGAAGGCGCCGTGCGGCAACCCCGCCGCGAAGCGGGAAAGCAGCATAGTGCCGTAATCGGGGGCGATGAAGGAGCTGAGGTTGGCGACGCTGAAAAAGAGCATAAGCCCCAGGGCCAGATACTTCCGCGGGAGCTTGGCGCCGACGGCGGCCAGCACAGGGGCGCCAACCACCACACCGAGGGCATACGCGGAGATCAAATGGCCGGCCTCCGGCGTGCTGATGTTCAGGCCCTGCTCGATTTCCTTCAGCAGGCCCATCATCGTGAATTCCGTGGTGCCGATGCCGAATCCGCCCATGGCGAGGGAAACGATGGCTAGGGAAACAGTGCGGGTGCCGGTCTTGGGCGTCGCCGGTGTTCGTGCGGTGATTGTCATTCGTCTGCTTTTCGGGGACGTTCCCGGGTGGAACCAGGAGGGTGCGGCAAGTTAAATATGATCTGCGGTCTGATGAGTTGAACGGGGCGGGCGGGCCGGGTATTCCAGGTCCGCAGCCACCGGCCGGTTCCATTCTCTCCCACGTGTGCCCTGCCCCTAGACTTGGTCGCGTGACTGGACTCATCAACGTTGTCGGCGGCGCAGTACTGGACTCCCTCGCCGAACCTGGCCGGCTGCTTGTGGCCCGGCGGACGGCGCCCCCGCAGTTCGCCGGCATGTGGGAGTTTCCCGGCGGCAAGGTCGAGTCCGGCGAGACGCCCGAACAGGCCCTGCACCGGGAATTGCGGGAGGAACTTGGAGTCCGGGTCAGGCTGGGAGCAGAACTCGCTGCGGGCGCGGCGGAGGGCTGGCCGCTTAACGAACGTGCCGTGATGCGGGTCTGGTTCGCAGAGCTTCTCGGCGGCGATCCGCGTCCGCTCCAAGACCACGACGAGCTGCGCTGGGTCGATCTGCAGGACCGCGGCGCCGTGCTGGCCCTGGACTGGATCCCGGCCGATTTGCCCATTGTGGAGGCGCTGCTGACAGCCGTGGAGGGCCGGAAAGACGCAGCGGCGCCGGGGCCCTGAGACCGCCGGTGTTGTGCTTCGCTTCGGGCGCCCCGGACGTGACATGGAGGCCCTGAAAACCGTCCAGGTGAGCTGCGGGTGACGCGCCGCCGATCCCCGCCTGCGGAGCCCGCCCCTCGCCAAAGGGTGAAGCGTGTGCCTACTCTGAAGCCATTCGAGAGGAGTTGCCAGTGCTGGTGGGTGTCAGGCGGGAACAACGCACGGGGGAGCGACGGGTTGCCGCGACGCCGGAGACCGTGCGCCAGCTAATGGATCTTGGCCTCGATCTGGTGGTGGAGAGCCAGGCCGGTACCGCGGCCGGGTACGGCAATGCCGCCTACGCCGCGGCGGGAGCGTCAATTGTTCCGGAGCTGACGGCAGCATCACTGGATGTCTTGCTGCACGTCCGGCCGCTTGAACCGGAGACAGCCCGGGAACTCCGCCCGGGCACGGTGACTATTGGCTTCGCCTCTCCGGGGTCGGAACTGCCCGGAGTGGACGCCCTCGCGGGCGCCGGGGTGACCTCGTTTGCGCTGGAACTGGTGCCGCGCATCTCCCGGGCCCAGTCGATGGACGCGCTCAGTTCCCAGGCGCTGGTCTCCGGCTACCGGGCGGTGCTCGAGGCCGCGGTGCGCTATCCCCGCTTCTTTCCGTTGTACATGACCGCGGCGGGGACGATCCCGCCCGCCAGGGTCCTGGTTCTGGGGGCCGGAGTCGCCGGGCTGCAGGCCATTGGTACGGCTAAACGCCTTGGGGCCAGGGTTTCGGCCAACGACATCCGGGCCGCCTCAGCGGAAGAAGTCGCCTCGATGGGTGGCACCTTCATCCAGCTCGATCTTGACGCCGCGGACGGCGGTGGCGGCTACGCCCGTGAGCTGGGCGAGGACCGGGCCATACGCCAGCGCGCCCTGCTGGCCCCGCACGTCGGGGCGGCGGATATCCTCATCACTACCGCCGCCATCCCCGGCCGCGCAGCTCCTTTGCTGGTAACTACAGAAATGGTGGGAGCCATGCGGGCCGGTTCGGTCGTTGTTGACCTTGCGGCGGAATCCGGCGGGAACGTCGAAGGAGTCATCGCCGGGCAGGACCTCCAGATCCCGGTGGACGGCGGTTCCGTTACGCTGGTGGGCCTGCAGGACGCGGCTTCCTCGATGCCCTCCGATGCTTCCCGGCTTTTCGCCCAAAACGTCGCGAACCTGCTGGCCCTGATGACCACAGAGGGAAAAGTTGTTCCGGATTTCGACGACGAAGTTGTCGCCGGCGCCTGCCTCACCCACGGCGGGGCCGTCCGGCACGCCGCCACCGCCGGCGCGCTGGAGGCACTCAGATGATGGATCCGGTCACCCTGCTGACGGTAGTGGTGCTCGCCGTCTTTGTTGGGTTCGAAGTTGTGTCGAAGGTCACCAGCAAGCTGCATACTCCGCTGATGTCCGGCGCCAACGCCATCCATGGCATCATCCTGGTTGGCGCCATCATCGTGGCCGGCCAGGCGGACGACCCCTGGCTGCTTATGGTTGCACTCCTCGCTGTGGTGCTGGCAACGGCCAATTTGGTCGGCGGATTTGTGGTAACGGACCGGATGCTCGAAATGTTCGGCAGCCGGAAACCTGTCCGGCGCAGCGACCGTCCGCGGCGGGACGGCCCATGAGCGTCCTCAGCCCGATGTGGACCTCCCTGTTTTACCTGGCGGCCGCGGTGTGTTTCATTCTTGCGCTGAAGGGCCTCAGCTCACCGCGGACCGCGCGTCGAGGCAACACGATTGGAGCGGCCGGCGCCTTCGTGGCCGTCGCCACGGTCTTTCTTTCCGCGAAACTGGCAAACATCCCGCTGATCCTCGCCGCCATCGCCGTCGGGTCTGCCATCGCCGTTCCGGTGGCCCGGCGGGTGCAGATGACCCACATGCCGCAACTGGTGGCCTTGTTCAACGGCGTCGGCGGCGGAGCTGCTGCGCTGGTGGCAGTGCTGGAACTGGGCCACAGCGGCGATTACTGGGTGCGGGTGGCCGTGGTCTTCACCATGTTGATCGGCGCTGTGTCTTTTGCCGGCTCAGCCGTGACTGTGGGCAAGCTCCAGGAGCTGATCAGCACCCGTCCGCTGCTGTTCCCGGGTATGCCGGTGGTGATGGGCGCCGTGGTGCTGGGCGCCGTCACCGCCGGCACCCTTGTGGTCGGTTCGGGTTCAACCGGCTGGGCGGCCGCGCTGCTGGCAGTGGGCCTGGCCGGGGGACTCCTGCTGGTGCTGCCCGTCGGCGGGGCCGACGTGCCAATAGTCATTTCGTTGCTGAACGCCTTTACCGGCCTCGCGGTTGCAGCATCCGGCATTGTGCTTGGCAACGTCCTGCTGGTGGTGGCCGGCACCCTGGTGGGGGCCAGCGGGACCCTGCTGACCAAGGCGATGGCCGCCGCGATGGGCCGGGGCGTCGCCGGCATTATATTCGGGGCCTTCCGGGGCGGGTCGACGGCGGGATCCACAGTGCAGAGCGACCGCCCGGTGCGCTCGTCCTCGCCCGAAGACG
Source organism: Arthrobacter sp. UYCu512 (assembly GCF_040547075.1). Taxonomy (NCBI): domain Bacteria; kingdom Bacillati; phylum Actinomycetota; class Actinomycetes; order Micrococcales; family Micrococcaceae; genus Arthrobacter; species Arthrobacter sp. UYCu512. The sequence goes on along the minus strand of NZ_JBEPPA010000003.1, from coordinate 2,966 downwards.
TCGCGGTCCAGCTTGGCTACGCCCAGCGGGTCGTGATCGTGCCCGGCTACGGACTCGCCGTCGCCCAGGGCCAACACACGATCGCCGAGCTTGCCACGGCCCTGGCGGCCCGCGGCGTTGAAGTGGTTTTTGCCATCCACCCGGTGGCCGGGCGGATGCCGGGCCACATGAATGTGTTGCTCGCGGAAGCAAACGTTCCATACGAGGCGTTAAAAGAGCTGGCAGAAGCCAACCCGGAGTTCCCGAACACCGACGTCGCCCTGGTTGTGGGCGCTAACGACGTTGTTAACCCTGCCGCCAAATCCACGCCCGGGGCGCCGATCTACGGGATGCCCATCCTGGAGGTTTCGCTGGCCGGGCAGGTGGTGTTCCTCAAACGCTCGATGCGGCCGGGTTTCGCCGGGATTGAGAACGAGCTGCTCTTTGATGCCAAAACGACGCTGCTCTTTGGAGACGCCAAGGACTCACTCACCCGGATCCTGGGCGCCGTGAAGGAACTCTAGAACAAGGTAGCCTGTGCAGCCGGCGTTGCTGACCGCTGGCCGGCGGCGACGGCTGCCGGTTCGGGGAGGCTCCCCTCGGGATACTGCGCTTCCTCGTCCCTGGGGTCACGGCTGCCGGGATCGTCGTTGAGGTCCCGGTGGCTGAAGCCCTGCGAGCCGGAGAACCCATGCCTGGCCTTGAAATACCGAATGCGGCCGGAGAGCCAGTCGCGGTACTCCTTGGCGGCGTAGGAACCGGTGCCGTAGAGCCGGCGGTACCTGCCGGCAAGCTGGGGGTGTTCCTTGGCGACCCACTGCATAAACCATTCCCGGGTGCCGGGCTTGAGGTATAGCGCCCCGGCCGTGACTCCGGTGGCGCCCGCCGAGGCCAGCGAAGCGAACAGGGAATCGAGGGCCTCGTCGCTGTCCGAGAGCCACGGCAGGATGGGCATAGCCATCACGCCGCAGGGCAGTCCGGCCTCCCGGAGCCGGGTAATCAGCTTCAGGCGGGCCCGGGGCCCGGGCGTACCGGGCTCGACTGCTTCGGCGAGGCGCTCGTCCGTCATCGCCAGTGAGATGCCCACGCCGACCGGGACCTGCGCAGCCGCATGCTTCAGCAGCGGGATGTCCCGGGCCAGCAAGGTGCCCTTCGTCAGGATTGACAGCGGAGTCCCGGAATCGGCGAGGGCACCTATGATCCCGGGCATCAGCCGGTACCGGCCTTCGGCCCGTTGGTAGGGATCGGTGTTGGTACCGAGGGCCACGTGCTGCCGGGCCCAGGAGGGCTTGGCCAATTCCCGGCGCAGGACCTCCGCGGCGTTGATTTTCACTACCACCTGGCTGTCAAAGTCCAGTCCGGCGTCGAAATCGAGGTAGGTGTGGCTTTTCCGGGCGAAACAGTAGACACACGCGTGGCTGCAGCCACGGTACGGGTTGATGGTCCATTCGAACGGCATTCGGGAACCGGCGGCCACTTTGTTGAGCACCGATTTAGCGGTGACCTCATGGAACGTGACGCCGGCGAATTCGGGGGTGGTCACGGAACGCACCAGCCCGAGCAGGGGCAGCAGGGCATCGGCGGCGGCCGGGGACCCGCCGGCGGCAACTGTGCCCTGCCCGGCGGCCGCCCAGTCTTCCGACGCCGGATTAAGTGCTTGCGCGTCCCATCTCATGGTTTCCATTCGAAGGTATGTTCGAGTTTAAGTCAAGGAGCCCCGCTGTATCCGGACGCCAGCGCGCCGTTGCAGTCCACCGCCGCCGGCCCGCACCGCTGCGCCCGTGGCAGGCTTAGCCGTGCAGCTCCCACACAACGCCGACCGTTGCGGTGACGGACGATTCTCCGGCCTCGACAGTAAGCGATTCCACCGCGGCGGCCCGCTGCATCGCCGCCCCGGGGAGTGGGGCCGCATGTCCGGACTGCTGGGTGAGCGAGATGACCTGTCCCAGCGACGTCCCGGCGAGCGAGGCGAAGTGCCCGGCCGTTGTGCGGGCGTCCAGCCAGGCGGCCTCACGGGCGCGGGCGTAGACGCCGGCGGGATCGGCGAAGCCGAGCTCCAGGCCGTTGAGCCGGACATCGTTGCCGCCGGCCGATACGGCCGCGGCGATGACCGCCGACGACGTTCCCAGCTCCCTGAGCCGGACACTCAGGACGCTGGACGCCAGGTAGCCGGCCACGACCTGGCCCCGGCCCTCCTGCCAGTTCACCTCGGCACGGACATTGAGCCCCGACGTGGTGATGTCCGGGTCCGCCACGCCGTACGAGCGCAGTGCCTCCGTGATCGCTGCCAGGACCCGGCCGGCGTCGCCGTACGCGGCGCCGACGCCCTCCCGGCGGCACTCGACCCCTATCGAAAGGGTAAGCATGTCGGGTTCGGCTTCCGCGCTGCCGGATCCGGTTACGGAGATGGTCCTGGGACTGTCGGTCATGTTCTGCCTCGTTCTGTTCGGGGGCCGCCTGGGTTGGCTCCGGGTAGCCGCCGGCCAGCAGCCCGGCGTGCCGTTCGAAGACATTACCCGAGCCGGGGTTGCCGGTCCGGAGCTGGGACCAGGCTGCTGCCAGGAAATACAACGGCAGGAAAGGCAGGCCCAGGCAGCACGCGTACTGGGTGCTGTGGCGCTCCTCGTGCCCGAGCAGTTCCGGATTGGCGAGGGCGTTGCCGGGTCCGGCGCGGAAGAGCACCACATTGCCGACCGTAAAGGCTCCGGCCATTGGCAGCCGCCAGTGGTAGCCGGTGGCAAGCAGCAGCCCGCGGGGTCCACGGCGGACCGGGGCGCGGGCGCAGCCGGCGAGCAACAAGCCCAACGGGGTTGTTGCATTCAATACATTGGCCAGCTGCCGCAGCCGTTGTCCGGGCGTCATAAGGCCATGCTAGCTGTAATAACCACGGACGTTGGTGACAGGCGGCGTGGATAGGTGACAAAAAGAAGACCTCCGGGTGGAGTGGGGCTTGTCTAGAGTCCAGTTCCACAAACGGAGGTCTTCAT